>JAAKFN010000099.1 GCA_011065045.1 Candidatus Anoxychlamydiales bacterium | reverse complement strand
AGCCTTCAATATCAACATCAAATTTTTTTCCATATCTTTCTATTTTCCCAAATTTAGTGAATAACTGAAGCTTTTCTTGATTAGTTAAGCCTATACCGGTATCCTTAATAAAAATTTCAACATAGTCGTCATTCTCAGCTAAAGATAAATAAACTGAGCCTCTTGGTGGAGTGTATTTTATTGCGTTCGTTAAAATATTTGTTATAACCTGCTCGATTCGAATTTTATCTATTTCTAATATTATTCTTTCAGGAAGGTTACTTTCTACAGTAATTTTTCGTCTGTCAGCTATCAGTTTATTTTCAAATACGGAATCTTTAATTAGATCTATAAGATTTTCTTTTTTTTTCTTTAGTTCAAATTTGTCATTATCAAGTCTTGAGATATCAAGTAGATCATCTATTAAAGTTTTTAATCTTAAACTTCCTTTACGAATAATCTCATGATATTCTAAGATTTCTTTATTCATGTTATCCTTATGATAATTCATGAGGATATGTGAAGCACCAAGAATTGAGTTTAAAGGGGTTTTTAATTCATGAGACACGCGAATGATAAGCGATCTTTTAATCTTATTTAGTTCTTCTAATTTTTTGTTTTCTTCTATGATTAAATCTCGAGCTTTTTTAATTTCCGTAATATCACTTATTATAAAAATAATTTTTAAAGTTCCCTTAGTATCTATGACCATACCTCTTGCCAACATAGGAATGTAATAACCATCTTTATGGCGGGTTCGATATTCAACATTTACTACACTTTTATTGATCAGAGCTATTCCAATTGCTCGTTTAACCTTTTCTCGGTCATCTGGATGCATTAAATCAAATTTATTCTTTAATATTGATTCCTCTAGCCCATATCCTGTAATTTTAGAAATTTGTGGATTAACAAATGTTCGATTTCCCTCCAAGTCTGTTTCTATTATAATGTCTGATACATTGTTTACTAAATTACGATATTTTTCTACAGATTCTTCTAAATTTTGCTTAATTTTTTTACGTTCTGCGAATCTCCCTATTACTTCAGCGATCGCATTAATCAAAGATCTTTCCTCCTTTAAAAATGGACCTTCATAGGAGTTGGGCTTTTTTTTTTTATAATATACTTCTATTTTTCCGATTATTTCATTAGATCTTCTTATTGGTGCTTCTTGTTTCCATTTTGAAATTAAAAAATCATCCGTTTTAATTTTTAGATCTTTAAATTGAATTCTAACACACGTTATATTCGGAAATTGCCACGCTGAACGTATTAAATCCAAAGATTCCTTTAATAAATCTTGAATTGAAATATCAACTTTTTCTGCTAATTGTGAAATCCTATATAAACAAGTAAGCTCTTTTATACGCTCTCTTAAAGCATAAGTCCTAACTCCAATTTTATTTTCCAACTTTTCCTTTACTTCTTTTAATTTTTTTGCCGCTTCTTGTAGTTTCAACTCAGCTTTCTTGAATTCGATACTTTTCAGATCTTCAGTTTTCGAATTTTTAGATTTAGAGAGTTCAATAACTTTTTGTTCCATAATGGAAACAATTTCTTCAATATCCTTTGGATCTCTTAACAGGCTCTTCAATCTTTTATATTCAGATGGAGAAACCGTATTTAATTTAGAATCAATCATAAAATATCATCATAAAGTTTTATCTTCGAAGTGAACTAAAATATTTTTTCAAATATTTTATATAGAAATTTAATAAAAATTATGATATATATTGGTTTCTCTTGTGTTTTGCATCGATGAATCAAAAGTAATACAATTCAACTATTGGATAAAATTTAGAATTGGCCATAAACAATCCCCACCAGAATTAGGACAAGCATTTATCTTCGAAGTGAAATAATAGTAAATGATGTAATCTTTCTACTTATTCAATAACCATAAGTAAAAATTTGAACAACATATTTTTTAAAATTACCAATCAAGTTCTCTTCCTGATAATAAATTGATTCTTTTTGAATATTTTATATTAATTCTTATACAAAAAAATACTTATTTATGAAAAGAAAAACAAATGTCTATCAAATCTATATTAATTATTCCGTGTTAAACAAAACTTTATGTTAAGGAAACATTTAAATACAAGTTTTTTGATCAAATTATTAATAAAAAAGTTAACAACTTAATTTAAAATCTAATATAAAAACCAACAATATAAAACTAAATATTAATAAAAACGGAAGTGAAAAATATGAATATTGGAAGAAGAATGGTTATGGGATTTGCCATCCTTATTTTATTATGTACTGTAGTAGGAATTGTAGCTATAGTCCAAATAAACACCTTAAATACGTCTATTAATGAAATAGTTAACCATGATATGGAATCTGTCGAGGCAGTTGATCAAGTTTTTTTTAGTTTGGAAGAAATGCTCGTTATAATACATCAATATGAAGATGGTGAAATTGAAGGCGTAACAAGCGGTGAATTTGAAGATGCATATAATCGGGTAATTATAAATTTAGACTACCTTATTGAATTACGACCCGAACTCGTAACTACATTAAACGATGTAAAAACTAAGGCAACCCTAATGTATACTACAGCAAATGGGACAAATGGTATTTTTGAATCAATGGACACTTGGTGGGCTACCATGGAAGTAATTAACGCTGAAGATGATTATATTGATACAATGATAAATGGACTCTTAGATCAACAAGTCGATAGTGAAATGCAAATAGACGCTACTGAGTTGAAATATTATCTTGAACATCAACTACTCTCAACATTCGAATATTATTTGGAAGGAAATGGAACCAACAGAGCGAATATTAAAGCCTTATTTATAGAAATGAGCAATAAATTTGATGAGAACTGTGATTATTTAATAGCCGGGGGAGTGAATACAAGTTTAGCTGCATCAATTAAAGATTGGCATGTTAATACATATAAACCAATAATACTCGCAACAAACACAGGGTTATTTGATCTTTTTGACCATCTTGAAGAGGTTGATGAAGAAGTAGAAAATTTAGATAATGATATTGATGTGGATTTAAGTGTAATAGAGGAGGAGGTATTCAGGGAAACAGCCGTTGGTATTGCTCAAGCTAATACTGCTGCAACAACTTCTTTTATAATCTTAATAACAATGGTGGTAGTAGCTGTCGTTGCTGGTCTTGCAATTGCAATTCCAACCGTAAGGGGCATAATAAAAGTTACAAACAACATGGAAAGAGTTTTAAAAGCTGGATCTGAAGCAAGTATATCTGTGTCAAATATTGCTACAGAATTGGCTGCTAGTTCCAGTGAAGTTAACGCAGCATCAGAAGAAATTGCCTCAACGACACAAGAAGTATCACAAAACACTCAGGGTCAAGTGGATTCACTGGTAGAAATCAGCAAAATGGCTAACAATATAAGCTCTTTATCACATGAAATTATGTCGTCTACAAATGATATCAATAAAATAATGGACTTAATTACAGGGATTTCAGATCAAACAAATTTATTAGCATTAAACGCTAGTATCGAAGCTGGAAGGGCAGGAGAACATGGTCGTGGGTTTGCTGTTGTAGCCGATGAGGTTCGAAAACTTGCGGAAGAATCTAAAAATGCTGTTTCCGAAACGTCAAATGCGGTAACTGACATTACCAGTCGTATCGAGACTACAGTCGAGTTAATAGGTTCCGTAACACAAGATATTGAAGCTGCAACTTCAGCCGGAGAAGAAAATTCCCGAGCGTTAGAAGGGATAAGTGCATCCACGGAACAGCAAACAGCTTCAATGGAAGAAATCACCTCAACAGCTAATAAATTAGGAAGCTTAGCCGAAAACTTGAAAGAAGAATTATCAGTGTCTGATACAGGTAAGGGTAAATCAGAAGAAAAAAAACGAAGGAAGCAAGAAAAAAAGGACCTCAAATTGAAAAAATCGATGACAGTATTAAACAGCATTAGAAAGGAAGAAACTACTGAATAATTAAGTTTGAAATTTTCACTCTTAAGAAATTTTTATAATAAATTTAGTGACTTAGGATGGATAAATTCCACTTATTTTTTTTTTATTTTGAAAATAATACGATATTAATAATTATTAACAGAAAATAACGCTATTGTGTTTGCTCCCTAAATTCAGAGGGTATATCTATTTAAGATAAACCCTAATGGATAATAGCAACAAATAGGGGCCGTATATGTAATTAATTTATAGACTTGTTTTTTAAAGGATGGTTAAAATATTCTTTATTCACATTTAATCAAATATAATCCATAAAATGAATATAATACTAATTGCAAAAGCAATTTAATATTAGTAAAATATAATAATTATAATTGATACACGCAAAAATTAATATAAATTTACAAATTAGAAATAACATTAATACGAATTCGATGTGGTGTTATTAATTACGACTGATGAGAAATTGACAGAATCAATGAAATCATATGAAAGGGAAACGGGAAAACGAGCTATATGGCGCGGGAATGTAACCGAGAGTTTTAAAAAATGGCAGAGAGGAGAAAAAATATATTTTGATGATAATGAAAGAATAGTGATATTAATAAAAGAAAACATCAAGAATGAATGGTTAGAATTTGCAGCTAAAAATAATATCTCTACTATCTCAAAATTGATAAGAGAGAGTGTTAAGTTTTTTATGAATTTTAAGTCAAGAAACTTCGATTTTGAAAATATAGCTTCAATTATTCACCATTTAAAAGAACCTTTGACATCTTTGAAAGGATTTTCCGAAATTTTAATTGAAGATTACAAACATGAATTAAGTTGGGAAGTTTTACTAAAGATCAAGAGTATATTTGACCAGAGTTTAATCCTTGAAGGAAGGATCGATGATTTAGCTTTTAATAGTATCGAAGGAAAAGAGCAATTCGATATTTTAATAGTTGATGATGACGCTTTTACTCTTAAACTTTTAACAGATTTCTTTACGAAAAGAGGGTATAGTTGTGTGGAGGCATTAAGGGGGGAAATCGCATTAGATCTACTAGAAAAAAATGAGCCAAAATTAATTTTATTAGACGTTCTTCTACCAGATATTAATGGGTACGAGATTTGTAGGAAAATAAAGACAAATAATAGGTTAAAGAATATACCTGTTTATTTCATAACGGCAGTGACCTCCTCTGAAGTCAAAAAGAAAGTGGGAGAAACTGGTGCGGAAGGATATTTTTTAAAACCATTTAGTTTAAAAGATTTTAAGATTTTGTTTAAATACTTATAAATTTTTCATTTTATTTGTTTGGTTTAGTCTAATTGTAAAAGTACTTCCTTTGTTCCTCCCTTTAGATCTCAACACTATTTCTCCTTCATGGAGCTTAATTATTTCGTTTGCAATGTATAATCCTAATCCCGGTCCTTCAATATCCACATCCATCCCTTTACCAAATCGTTCAATTTTCCCAAATGGTTTAAATAAATCTACCATTTCCTTTTTAGTTATTCCTACGCCTGTATCCTTGATGACTATTTCAACATAGATATGATGTTCAATGGTTCTAATATAAACATTCCTATTGGAGGGAGTATTTTTAACAGCATTTGAAATGATATTAAAAATTGCTTTCTTAATCAAGTCTTTGTCAACATCTAAAAACAGATTATCTAGAAGTTCAACATTTATAGATATATTCCTTTTATTTGCTTGAAGAATTATATCTTCAATACACTCCTTGATAATTTGTATAACATTTTCTTTTGTTGGGTTAAATTTAATTTTTTCTGAATCAATCTCGAAGACCGTTAGCAAATTCTCAACCATTGTTTTTAATCTGTATCCTCCGTCATGAATATCACTTATAACAGTTTTAACTTCCTCGGTTAATTGATTTCTATAATCAAAAAGAAGAAATTCGGTTCCACTAAAGATTGAAACTAAGGGTGTTTTTAGCTCATGAGACATTCTTGTGACAAGATTATTTCTAATTTTGTCTAAATCTTTTAGAGTTTTAATTTCTTTTTTAATCATATTCTCAATTTGTTTCCTTTCAGTTATATCACTAATAACACCAAAAAATTTATTCACATTATTGGTTTCGACAAAACTCCCCCGAATAGATATTGGAATATAATATCCTTTCTTATGTCTTATTTTGCATTCTAAAAATAATGGAGATTTAGAAATTTGTGCCGTTTTAAAAGCTTCTTGATAATGATCTAAATCTTCTGGATGGACCAAATCTATAAATTTAGAGTTGGTAATCTCTTCTGAACGGGATTCAATAAGTTTAAATATTTGGGGACTAGTAAATGTGAATACTCCATCAACATTAACCTCAATAAGAACGTCTGAAATATTATTTATTAAATTTTGAACTTTTTTTTCGGATGAGATTAATTTTTCTTCAGCTTTTTTTCGTATGGTAATATCACGAGCGAT
>JAAKFN010000098.1 GCA_011065045.1 Candidatus Anoxychlamydiales bacterium | reverse complement strand
CTTATTACTAAATCTTTACATCATCCCTTTAGCGAGTGAACAATTTCATAAAGCTGTTGAAATAAGTAAACTTTCTTTCTGGAAGAAAGGAGCAAAAAAAGTTGCTAGGAAAATAAAAAAGGAGTATTTTTCATTAAGAAAAGAATATGCAAAAGCTCAAGTTCAAGATCAAATGGCTGTAAAAGATATTTTAGATTTATGGCGTAACAAGTTTGCCGTTAATCTGTTATTGATTTTAGCAATTGGATCATTTTTATTCATGCCTATTGCGTTTATCTGTGTTTTGTATTGGCTTCATTTATATGTTTTTTATAGATTGCAGATTAGATTATGGGAAAAAGCAGCCCTACTACTTGGGATGATATGGATTGGCTTTATTGCTGTAGCTTTACCATTTTTAAGTTTTCCAAAAGTGGCGGAAATTTGGAGAACTATCGATCCTTACTTTTGGACTGTAAATGTATTATATTTAGTTGGAATTTCTTTGGCAACCTTTATCTTTATCAAGAAAATACTTAATTTACAAGGGATTACTATTAGAGGACTAAAGATACAGCTAAAAGATAGAAAAATCGAGAAGCTAGAACAAGAAAAAGAAGAGTTAGAAAAAAAATTAAAAGAAAAAGAATCTAATGTTAATTAACGTTATTAGCTAATAATGTTGTAAAATTAAAATGGAAGAATATAAACGGTTTACGATTTCTCTTCAACAAAACTTGTATGAGAAATTCGAGGAATTCCGAAATAAAATAGGATTGTCAAGATCAGACGCCATTCGGAAAGCAATGAATCATTTTATGATACAAGATGAAAATATCTCAGCATCATCTGATAATGTTGTTGGATGTATAACGTTAATGATGACTCACCAGCATTTTAATCTAACAGAAAATCATATTCATGAACATTTAAAAAATTCTAAAGTTAAAATGTCAGATAGAGGTGATTTAAGTTTTATTGCTTTAATTGCGGTTAAAAAAAACTTTGTACAGTTAATTAGCTATTCGTAAGTTCTTTATTTTTAAGTCATCATTGTTCAGAATTAGTGTAATCCTTTTTTGAACACAAGCAGGTCTAAATTTATTTTATCAGCTTTTTAACCGCATGGTACTCCCATATGATCCATTCCATTATTTTTGAGAGACTCTTGGAGCATTTTATAATAAAATCATATTGATAATTTTACACCCTCTGGATTATTATTATCTTACTTTATGATTTTTCATTTAAAAAAATCTAATGTAATTTAATTTTTAACATGACAAGCGAAATAAGAAATTTTCCTGAAGTAAATCTATTTTCCTGTCCTTACTATAATACTTGTATTCTCCCAAAGCATCTATTTTGCAGAATCCCCGAATGTAAAGTATGTACGGAATATACTTCAATACTTAAAAAGTACAACTCAAAAGGATATTATTAATTAGCTCAAGGAAAATTTATCTCTAAAGAGAAGAATATAAGCTCTGAGAATTTCTTTATTAATTCTGGAGTTTTTTTAACATAACCTGTTTCTCTTGCCATGGAGAAATAATAAAGAGCTGCTTTGAAATTTCGTTTCATAAATCCCACTACATAATATACTCTTATATTATGTAATAAAGAGCATCTCTATTTGCCATTCTTCTTCTTTCTTTTGAACAAATCTGTATATTCTTCATGAAATTATCCTACAAGAGTCTCAAGAAGTTCAGTTGTTTCTTTTAAAATTTTATTAATAGGCATAGATTTAAAAATAAAACCCCCCGAAAATCCTGAATAATAACCATCATAACATTCAACGAGCTCTTTAAATTCGGCAAACTCATCTTTTCCCAACCAAATTTTACGTTTCAGTTTTAATACCCATATATCGACCTTCTCTTTGGTATGAAAATCTTTTACTATTACAAAAAATTGATTCTCGAATAAGATATTTTTAGCTCCTCTCTTCTTGATTGATCGTGATGCAATACGGACAGGATAGGTCTTGTTATTGTAATGCCTATCAATTATGCTATTTATAGAAGGAATATGCTCTTCAAGATTCTTACTTGTTAAATATTTAACTAAATTATCCTTTATTTCCTGAGATATTGTTATACACTATCACCCTATTTTTGTCTTCAAATTTAAAATCATTTTGTTATCTTCATATGAGAAATGTTTCCATTAATCTGTAGATAGAGAATTGATTTATTGATTTCATCAGATTTTAGTAAAAAATAAAGTTTTTCTTTAAATTACTATAATTTAATGAGATACTATAATGAATTATTGGAAGTCTGGTATCGTATTTGGTATAATTTTCTCTATATGTCCATTTACTGGTTTTTATGATAGTCCATCCTTGTTTATTAGTGATGGAGAAGAATTAAATCCCTCTAGAGTCTATGATTCATCTGGTTCTGCAATTTACATTGATGATACGAGCGAATATTATACATGGGAGCTTTTCTCACTGTTAAGCCCGTTAAGTACAGGAAAAGGAACTGTAGAAGACCCGTACATTATACAAGGATCCTTTCTTGGATCAGGAACTTCAGATGCTATAGTAATTATGAATTCAAAAGCCCACTTCATGATTAAAGACTCTGTTATTTTTAGTTCGGGAGGGTCTGGTATTGTCTTCAGGAACGTGCAAAATGGGAATATCATTGATTCATCAATCGTGAATAGTGATTACGGAATATTTCTTGATTCATGTTCTAATGTCACTATTGCAAATAACGAGGTTTTAAGCAATAAACAGTCAGGTATCAATATATTTCGAAGTTCCAATATTATTGTAAAAAGTAATCGTGTCGCTAACAATCAAATGGCTGGAATTAGCTTGTTTAAGAGTGATTCTACTACCGTTTACAGTAACACAGTAAGTTCTAATAATTTGCTTGGCGTCGTCTCTGGAATGGGAAGTGGATATATAATTAAAAACAATCATATTTTTAATCATTCTAATGGAATCTACCTCTATAAAAGTACCTTGAGTAGCGTAATAGGAAATGAAATAACAAATGTTACCGAATTTGGGATACTAATCCAATATAACAGTAATTTTAATACTATTATTAATAACACTCTACTTAACAATTATTTTCTTATAGGTCTTGGAGAGGATTGTGGTAATAATAACATTTTTAATAATTCTGCGAACCAAATATTAGTTATAGATGGAACTTATGGGCCACCCCCCTTTAGTGAAGAAGAATTTGAAGAATTAAATAGATTGTATTTTAGTTCTAAAGAGAGCTCCACTCTGCCAGGTTACGACATTGGATTAATTTTAAGCATCATTAGTTTTGCTTTTCTATTCCTTTTCATTAAGTTTAGATTACAGAACACTCAAAGAGTTAATAAGAAAGGGTAAATACTCAATTATAACAGAAAACAAGGTGATTTTAAACTGATTTGGTTTTCAGCTGACTTTCATCTCAGCCATAAAAATATAATTAAATATTGTAATCGCCCATTTCTAAATGTTGATGAAATGGATGAAACCTTAATTAACAGTCTTAAAGAGTATCTTAAACCTAAAGACACTCTATATTTTCTCGGGGATTTGTCATTTAAGAAAGCATCAGCTCTTAAATTCTTCGAGGCATTAAATAATTTAGAGATCGAAATTCATTTTATAATAGGGAATCATGATTCTGATGAGGTTATCAAGCTCACCAAGGAGTTTTGCATAACAGTATCGTATTTAAAAGATATAATAATTAATAAAATTCATATTACCCTTTGCCACTATGCAATGCGCGTATGGAACAGAAGTCATTTCAATTCTTGGCAATTATTTGGTCATTCTCACGGAAAACTCAGCTCGATTGGAAAACAATGTGATATTGGAATCGATGCAAATAATTATTGTCCTGTCTCATTTGAGAAGCTTAACGAAATTATGGAAAAAAAACAGAATAATTTTAACTATATCAGTCCTTAAGATTCCGGAGTATAAGATTAAGAAAAATTGCTATTTTTGCCAGAAAACTTGAAGAAGGACATCTAACAGGAATTAATTTAATTTTAATTCAGTTTATTATATAAATTCTGTAAGAAAAATGCTATACCTAAATTCGTTTATTATGATTTACTTTAAGGATCTATTTATTTAACTTCTCATTTTGAAAGTTTGCTTAAAATTTCATAGATTTTGTTTAAATTATCTTCTCGATTACGAGTTTTTCTCATTCCAATTATCACTTTTCTAGACTCTTTAGAATTGGTCAGTTTCACTTTATAGAATATTCTCTTGTATTCTTTTCTTAACTTGGAGAGATTCTTAATTGGAAAAACATATCCATAACATTTCTGTTGTCGCGAAAGTTTAATAATCCTACTCCTATCACTCCAGCCTGCAGAGAACATGCCTCCACGAGGTACAATCCGACCTTGAGAAATAATTCTAAAATTGGTTACATAAAGAGTTCCACCAGATATAGGTGGTCCTGATGTAGCTCTACCCCATTGAATTGTTCCGCCGCTTTCTAAGAGTATTTGTTCACCATCAAATAGACAATATTTTTCGAAAATATATCTTTCCATTTCCAAAAGTTTCCCTGCAAAATCAAATCCTTGCTTGTTCAATTCTATTCTAAAATCTCTCAAAGGACCTTTTCTCTTTCTCCTCTTGTTTATATTATTATTTAACGACTTTCTTACACCTTTATATAGGTTTTTCATGTAAAACTTAGGATTTAATTTGAAAGTTTCCCCCATGAAATCAAAAAATTCTCTATCAGGAAGATACCGCCACTCATCTTTAGCATCAAATTCATATCCTTCTTCATAAATCCGAAAGCCGGTTAAATAAGATAAAATCTTTGATGATGATGGCTTTCCCTTTTCAAATTCCTCTTTAATTTTATTTTTTATTTGCTTTAGTGTATTTTCCATATTGAACAACCGATAAGTCTTTTAACTTGGGGGTTACATTTTTAAGTCTTACGAGGTGTAATATTATTTTCTCTTTTAATGTTCCTTTATCTAGTATTTCGACCTTAAAGCCTTCGAATAGTTAAAGATATGATACTCTAGGGTATTTTATTCTCCTTCCAGAAAAAATATAAGTAAATACCAGAAGCGACTAAAAGTAGTCCAGTAAAGATACATACAATAGCTACAGGCAACGTTGCTCTATCCAAAGCACTTAGTGGAATCCCCATCTCTATACGTCCATTTATCGCACTAACATTAATAAACCCGAGTATACTAACGAAAATGAGAACAGCTCCGAAATCTATTAGCCATTTAGCATATTGCGATCCTGACATTCTTTAACATTAAACTACAAAATTTTCAATTAATTTTTGTTTTTTGTAATATAATTACCAAGGTTTTTTCCTTTATATATAGTGGCAGAAATTTTGATTTTACTCATTATATTTTTTATTTAAAAAAAAGAATTTAATTGATAGATAGTGGCAGAAATTTTGATTTTACTCCTAATTCATTCTGTAAATAATAAATTCCCCAGTTTGCTAAAGTTGATATTGCAATTCCAGAATATAACACCGCAAAAAATATACCTGATATTGTCTTCATTTTAAATAGTTTAATCGACCTTTGGAGTGTAATCTTATAATCATATTGAACATCCGTATTGGATTCGTTACTATCTCGTTCCACATCTATTCCAATCGTATAATATGTATAAATGAGCACCATTCCTAGGATAAACCCCAATCCAAACCCAATCCTCCAACCTATCAACCCTCCAATAAGAATTCCGGCACCATTTCCAAATCCTAATCCAAATTGTAAAAATCCAAATTTAGATCCACGGACTTGAGCAGGATAAAAATCTCCAATCATTGAAAATCCAATTAGCAAGAAGGCCCCTATACCGATTGCTCCAACAATTATTAGCAATAAAAAAACAGAATAATTAGGAGAAAGACTCTGTAGACCATAAGCACTTATCCATATCAAGTTGGTAATAACAAATAATTTCTTTCCTGTTAACTTTTTAGCGAGTAAATCCCCATAATATCCAAAGAAGATCATACTCATCATTCCAACAACTAGATTAATTGTAATTATAATACCGATCCCTGCCTCAGTAGTATACGGTAGGGTTTTCAGCAAACTAACGATATTAGCCGGTAAAATTCCTAAACAAAAATACATTACAAAATAGAGACCAAATCGGATATAAAAAGTATTTTTTTTCTTTTTTTCGAAATTAATAACCAATTAAAACACCTACATTAATCAATAATATTAATTTCGACCATTTAATATAAAGAAAAAAAGGAACTTAAGTTTTTAACTATAAATGAATTTTTCACAACGTTCAATTAATTTATTTTGTAAGTCTTACGAGGTGTAATACTTTCGGGTGACACTATTGTATAGACACTTAGTATTAATTTAAATTCTTTTTTTTTATTATTTTTTATTTTTAG
>JAAKFN010000097.1 GCA_011065045.1 Candidatus Anoxychlamydiales bacterium | reverse complement strand
TTTTTGCTATGTAGATGATTTAATTGATGGGTTTTTATGCTTGATGGATTCAGCTGATAGCATCATTGGACCGATCAATTTGGGAAATCCAACAGAATTTACAATATTGGATCTAGCAAAACTTGTTATTAAATATACTAATTCTAACTCTAAAATTGTTTTTAAAGATCTTCCCTCAGATGATCCAAAACAGAGAAAACCAGATATATCTAAAGCAAAAAAACTACTAAACTGGGAACCAAAAATAGATTTAGAAACTGGGCTTTTAAAAACGATTGAATATTTTAAGAGTCTCGTAAAAAATACTGCTGTTTTTGAACTAAAAAAAATCTAGTTTTTAAATATTATAATTCTAAATTTTTTAAAAAATTCAGACCTCTCATTACCTTAATGCCATTTTGCATTTTCTCTCTTTTTAACTCTTTTACAACTTGAATAGCTGTTAAATTATATTTTTCTTTAAAATAATAAAGATTCTTACTAATAGTATGATTTCTATTTTTTACTTCTATAATTTTTTCAATTTTATCATCTTTAACTAAGGCAAAATCCACTTCATGTTTTTCTTTTGTATGCAAATAGTTAAGAGAATACATCTCAGCTTTATAATCTATTTTAGCCATTATATGTTTAAGTAGACACGTTGCAACTAAATTTTCAAATTTAATGCCAGAGTTACCTTTAACAAGACCTGTATCAAAAAAATAAATTTTTGGTTCTTTTAGTAAGCTTCTTGCTATATTTTTTGAAAAAGGTGTAACCCTAAAAACAATATAAAGAGCTTCTAAAATCTGAATGTATTTTTTTACAGTATTAGGAGAAACAGCTAAATCTTGAGCAATAGACGAATAAGATATAGGTGAGCCAACTCTTTCTTTTAACATTTCGAAAAGCAATTTGATGGCATTTAAATTTTGAATGTTTTCAAAATCTAAAACATCGACTCTTAATAAGCTATCAACATATTGCAATCTCCAACGATTAGCATAGATAAGACTTTCTGCTAGAAATGGTTCTGGAAATCCGCCTCTTTGTAAAAACTTATCGATTGTATATTTTTGATTTACTTTTTCACATTCAGCAGGAGATAAAGGCATTAAACGATGAAGGAAATATCTTCCTGCTAAGGAATCTCCAACTCTATTAAAAATTTCGAGTCTTGCACTTCCTGTAACTAATATTTTTTGAAAAGAAGATTTGGTATCATATAGACCTTTTAGATAATTTTTCCATTCAGGCATTTTATGAATTTCATCTAAAATTATTAGTTCAGTAGACTCTAACCAGCCTTCATCTAAAATTATTTTCCTGTCTTCTAATCGATCATAGGTTAAATAAACAGATGATTTATGCTCTTTTGCAATCATTTTAGACAAAGTGGTTTTACCAGCTTGTCGTGGTCCAGAAAGGAGCACCATTTTTTTCTTCAAATCTTTTAAAATAGCTTTTTTCTGATATCTTTCCATATTGACTATTATGCACGCTATTGCAGAAAAGTCAAGACTATTCCGCAATGGCGTGCGGAAAAGTCGCTGTCAATATGCGTTAATATCTTATTATAAGAGATTTACGAGATGATATAAAAAACGTACTTTTTCAAGTATTTTTTGAAAATGTTAATAAAAAACAATGATATTTATACATCAAAAAGTATAGGTTAGGGTAACAATTCCAGTTGCGAAATTCGCAATGTTTCTTCCTCTAACAGAAAACCAAGCGCCACTGATAAGAGATAAGTTTTCAGAAAAGTTATACTCAATAGCGGGAGCTAAACTAAGGACATCTTTAGATCTAGTTCCGATTGGAGCTGGAAAGCCTAAGATAGTGCCGTTTGTTCCTTTAAAAGTAGATCTATTTTCATATTCATATGCTACATCAATTGTTAGAACAAATTTTTGATAAACGCTGAATTCATAACCAAAACTTAAGAAAAATTCATTTCCTGGACTTACAGTTCCTTTCGTTCCAAAACCTCCTCCATAGCTATTAAAACCACTCACACTCACTTTTGTTGGAATAGTATAGTTAACTGAAAATCTAAACACCATAGGATGAAGCAAGGACCACCAAACAACTTTTGAAGTGGTTAAAGCAAAAGAAGTTTCATAAGCTCCAGATCCAGAGGATTCAATAGCAGCTTTGTTAGGATTAAATTTTTCATATTTTCCAGTTGGAAAAGTTTCAGCTATAGAAAATTTAAGCCCAGGAATGAAAGGAGTCTCTTTTATAATACCAATATCTAAACCTATAGTAGTATCAGCTAAATGATTTGTTGATTCCAATCCCCGTTTTACATGTAACCAATTGATTAAAATACCTATATCTATTCTATCTGTAATTCCAACAGCGAGATTTAGTTTTGGATTGATTTCTGTGATATTTTTTATAGAGCGAGATTTTCTATTTCCATCATAGGCTGCATAGTTCACCACATAATATATATATGGTTGAACATTTATCAAGCCTTGAGGGAGAGTAGCTCCTGATCCTGTAATTAAGGGACCTCCATACCAAGGGTTAAACATCTTTTTTGCTATTGCAAAATCCTTTTCAGCTTGAGAGAGCTCTTCTTGAACAACTTCCAAAGAAGGAACAGGTGCTTGTTGATCAGTTTTAGCTGGTAGTTTAGTAGGTTGTGTAGCAGATGAGCTGTTTGTTTGACCTATTTGATAAGTTAAAGCAAAAGCATTTGTAGAAATTATAAGAAAAAGAGCTAAAAATTTTATATTTTTCATAAAAATCCAATATATATTTTTTCTACTATTGCATTTTTATTAATTTTTTGTATAAAAAAAACATAGATAGAAAAAGAGGGTAGTATGTCTGAAATTGAAGGTAGTAGTGGTGTTTCTCCTGATAAGTATGAGGCTTATAGAAACGATTTTATAAAAAGTTCAAACTTATTTCAAGAGGCTTTAACCGATTATACTAAAACAACTGAATATCATAAAAAAGAGCAGCTTAAAAAAACTATGGATGAAGCAATGAAAATTATGAATCAGATAGTAAGAGCTGGTTTAAAAAAGAGCGAGCAGACAAAAGAGGAAAAGGTATCTAAAGATTATACAAATTATATGAAAGATGGAAATGCTCAGAATCTCAAAAATTTAAATGATGATTTGGATGATCTTCAAAAATCTTTGAAAGGATAATCTTTATAAGATGCTAGAGTTTAGTTTTAGCTCTTTATATTTTTTTATGACTTGAAAAGCTAAAGCTGCAGCTTCTTTTCCTCCAGATCCAAAGTTTAGCTGAACAACCACGACAAGTTCAGGTTTTTGCCAGAGCTGTTTTTTTGATGCGTTTTTATTACTCTCAAAAGAGATTGATCCAAACCAAATATTATTATATTTTTCTGCTTTAGAAGATGGGTTGATATTTGGATTGAACATAAATTCAGCGGTTGAGGTTTTTCCAACAAATTCATTAGATAATTTTTTGTATTCTTGTAGAAGCTTTGGATGTTTTTTTAAATTATTAATAATATTTGCTCTTGCACTTCCTGCATTTGATGATACGGCTTTTGACATGCCCTCTAAAATCATCTCTCTTATCTCATCGGGCATAAAATTTTTTTGTTTTATCTCAGTTTCATCAGACATTAATAGTTTCGGTTTAAAAATTTTTCCTTTATTTGCAATGGCAGATAACATAATTGCTGTTTGAAGAGGTGTTACAACAAGTGAATGTTGACCAATAGCGAATGAATATAGAGATGTTTTATTAAAAATTATATCTTCAGGTAAATTTCCAACGCTTTCTGCTAAAAGATCTATGCCAGTTTTCTTTCCAACGGAAAAGTCTTTTGCAGTATTTATTAAGGTGCAGGGGTTTTCTACTAAATCAGATGCAAGAATCGAAAAATAGGGGTTTGAAGACTTTTCTATTGCCCCAATAAGGTCTACCTTTCCAATACCTGTATGAGAGCTTCTAGGAAGCCTTCCTTGTTTGTAAATACGGGGATATGCTCTATTAGCTAAAGATTTAGCAACGACTATAGAGCCTCCTTTTTTTACTTTTGAATCCCAATAAATATCATCGATAATTGTGAGAGGGTTTAAAGTTTTTAAGCTTTTATTATTTTGGATTAGATAGGTATATTTCTCTTTTAGAGCGGTATAAGCAATTAGAAGCTTGAAAATTGATCCGGGTGGAGATGAGCTAGAAATTGCATAGGATTTTGAATAACCAAAACCATTTATAGGATAAAAAGATGAAGCTAAATCTTTTTCTGTTTTTTTATCTTTTGTTTTTCTAACTTTGGGATAATCATATAATAGCTCTCTATCTAATTCATCAAAGGATCTAACAGTTTTTATAAAACTAAAAACTGAAGCGCTATCTAATTTTTCTAATGAATAGTTTATTAAATCAAGATCTTCTAAGAGAGCATCTTTTTTTAAATCTTTTAAAAAAGAGAAATAGGGCATTAAATTTTCTTCATAAACATTTTCTTTCAAAAGATAGGTAATAAATATCGCTGAGTTTTTTTTCCAAAATTTTGAAAATTTTTTGTTTTCGTATTCATCTAAAAGATCAATATATGGCCGATGAAATTTTTTAGTTAAAATCTCTTCATTTCTTTTTTCTAAGAGAAATTTCTTTTCATTTATCTCTCGCCAAGAGGAAAAATAGATTTTATCATAAAGAGGTTTCATTTGAGTTTTGAGTTCATCCTTTATTCTTAAAATAGCTTTTGAGACTCTCCAATAATTAGATAGACTAAGATCCTTTGTTTTTTCAATTAACTCATCTGGAAAAGAGACGTTGTAAACGCTCATTTTTAAAAGATCTATCAAAAACAATTTATCTCGGTTATCTAAAATATTTGAAAGATATGTTTTCAAATTTTTCATCGGAACTTTAGTGATTTCTCTGTTTTCATCCAAGTTTTTAATGATATTTAAATGATCTTCATTATTTTCTTTTTTAAAAATTGCATCGAAAAGGGTTTTTGCATCTTTTGCTTTAGAAAAATATATAAGAGTCTCAAAGTTTTCCTGAAGTTCGATAGCAGCTCTAATATTATTAATTTTTTCTAGACTATCTTTTATTGGGCTTTTTTTAGGTAAAATCAGATCTAAAAAAAAATCAAAAGAGAGCTCTTTTTGATCGGTTTTTAATCCATTTAAAAAATACTCTTTTGATAAATTCTCTTTGCCATCAAAAATATTTGAGATGTGCAAGGGAGTCTCTAACCATTTATTAATATTTTTTTGTTTAATATCTCTAATCTTTTGATTTGAAGAGGGGATAAAATCATTGGGATCAAATCTTGGATGAGACGCAAGAGTTAAAATCTCTGATGTGTTTGGATCGAGAACAACAATGCATCCGCCTTTTATCCAGGGCTCTTTTAACATCTCATTTTGTTTGATTTTAGGATTGTATCTTTTCGATGAGTTTTCTCTTGCCTTTTCATCTTCTAGCAGTAGGTTTTCAGAAAAGGTTTGAAGGGGTTCTAAAATTGTAAGATTTACTCTTGAGCCGGATTTTGGTTTTTTATGCTCTTCAATCTCTTTTAAAAAATTTCCTTTAATATCTACTAAAAAAGTTTTTTTCTCATGAAAACCTTTTAGTTTTTCATCAACTATTTTTTCAATTGAAGCTTTTCCAACTAAATCAGTAGCGCTATAAGAGAGTTTCTTTAACTCTTCTAATCTTTTTTTTATATCTTCTATCGATAAATATTTTTTTGAGATCAAGCTTTCTTTGTTGTCATAGCTCTCGATTAAATCATTTAGATCCTTGATCTCATTTGCAATATTAAAATATTCTCTTTGAGAGATTCTACCCATATATCCTAAAAGATCACAGCCACCCTTCTCTAAGGGATAAAATCTTTCAGATGAAATCTCAGAATGAATCCCAGGCCAATTTCTTTGAAGCATTTTTAGGCGATAATAAGTCTTTTCGGAGATATTCTCTTTTACTACAAAAGGGATATGAGATAAAACAGATGCTTTTGAGTGAATCATATCTTCGAGCCTTGCGCTATCTAAATCAAGTTCTTTTCCCAAAACTTTAGAGAGTTTTTTGATATATTCTTTTCTAACGAATTTTTTTACTACGTAGCCGTTTTTATCTTTTTCGTATCTTACGTATGGCAATTGTTTTATATGAGAATAGTAAATTGTTGCATTGTATTTGACCTTATTAACCGCAAGAGGAAAGCCTCTCCTATCACAGATAATTCCGCGATTAGCTTTTTCAACGATCACCCGTCTTTTAGGCTTTATGGCATCGATGAGCCTTTTTTCTTTTTGAAAAACTCCAAGATGCCAGATCTTAAAGGTAATGACAGCAAACACTATTAAAATAATTTTTGAAATCAAAGATATTTTTTTATAAATCGTATTATCTGACATATTAAAATTTAAACTGCTTTTTCTTTTAACTAATATATAACCATAATATAATTTTACTT
>JAAKFN010000096.1 GCA_011065045.1 Candidatus Anoxychlamydiales bacterium | reverse complement strand
TAAATAAACATTGACTAATTAATCTCCCTTCACTAAACAAAAAAATATAAACACCGATATTTTGGAGGAAAAAATGTCAAGCATAGTAAAAATGGGAGATACGGTAAAGCTTCACTATAAAGCTAAAGCTCAAGACTTATTAATTTTTGATTCTTTAACTCAAATGGATCCTTTAGTATTTACTGTCGGAGATGGTCAGATTCTACCAGCTTTTGAAAATGCTCTCATAGGTATGCAAGCTGGAGAAAAAAAAATCATCAGTTTGCTATCAGAAGATGCTTTTGGTCCTTATGTAGAAGAGCTTATAACTACAGTTGACAAATCTGAGCTTCCTCCTAATTTAGAGATAGAAAAGGACCAGCAATTACAGATTCAACAACCAGACGGACAGATAATTTTAGTAAAAGTAATAGAGATGACAGATAAAGATATAACATTTGATGCAAATCACCCACTTGCTGGAAAAGATATTGAGTTTGACATTCATCTTATTGAAATTATGTAGATGAGCTAAAAAAGTTTAATATATACTTTCTTTAAAGAAAGCAGTTCTGCAATATATTAACGAGATAAAGAATTAAAAAAATTATGAGATCCTAAAAATGAAAAAATTCTTTAAAATACTTTTTGCCTTTGCTATCAGCTCAATTATCCTTTTTTTACTCATCATTGCCACCAATCAAACTCCGAGAAAAGATAACATTTTTAAAAAAGCATACTCTAGCCTTAGATTTAGATATGAAAAAGCTCCAAAAATCCATTTTTATAGAGAAGATTCTTACTCTGATGATTACTATACAAGAGTTGAAAGCGAAGTTTATGACACTGAAAAACAAAAAGTAATCGAAGTTCAAATAGGATCAAGAAGAATCTCCTTAAATACTCCCTCTATATTTGGTCAAAAATTTTATAGCACACTTAAACCTGGTCATTACACAATTAGATGGAGAGTTGAAAACAATAAAAATTACGGACAAAAATATAGTACATACAAAACAAGCCTTAGAATACTAAGAGATGATAGAAAGGTCTCTATTAAAATAAAGGGAAGTAACATCTACATACAATAAAAAAATCTACTGACTCTTTAAAGAGCTATTTTTATGATTATATCGCAAATAGTATCAATATGTATTGGAGCATCACTCGGAGCTCTTCTCCGCTATGGCCTTGGGCTTTCAATGAACTCTATATTTCCAACAATGCCTCTTGGAACCTTTTTTGCAAATATCCTAGGTGGGTTTTTGATGGGTGTTTTTATGGGTTTAATAAAAGGCCAAAGCTTTTTTCCGGATACGATAAAACTAGCAATAGCTACTGGATTTTTAGGAAGCTTAACAACATTCTCAACATTCTCAGCAGAAACTGTTACTCTACTCACACACGGACAGTATTTATGGACATCGATTATGATTACCTCTCATGTAGCGGGCAGCATTTTTGCAACCTTTTTAGGTCTCTACACTATAAAAGTACTTAGCTATTAGGAGAGCTTATGAAATACGTTTGTTTAAAAATCTACACTTATGAAAAACAAAAACACAAGGGTATTCTTCTATACGATTGGCTGTTAAAGCTAGCTAAAAAAAATAATATTGCAGGAGGAAATGTGTTTCGTGCAATTGCTGGATATGGACACCATGGAAAAATTCAAGAAGAACATTTTTTTGAATTAGTTAGCAATGTCCCCATTAAAATTTCATTTATTATGAAAAAAGAAAAAGCGAATTCTTTTCTAAAGTTAATAAAAGATGAAAAAATCAACCTATTTTATGCTCTATCAGAAGTTGAATATGGCAGAACTGATGAAAGTTAAAGAAGATAAAAAAAGTTCGAATTGACTCAAATGGCGGACGCGGCTGCAACCAATTCGAACTTTTTTGTTAGTTTATATGAAGACCAAACTTAAATAAAAATTTTCAACAATAATCTATTACATACTCCTCCAGACAATGATGAGCATTTTTAAGTACAAAAAATTGAATCTATCAAAAAAACAATGAACTTGTTATATGAATAATTTATATTACTCAAAAGAGGCTTTGCAAATGAAAAGAATATTTCTTTTTCTATTTACGTTTTTAATTACAAATTTTTGTTTTAGTTCTAGCATTTTCGATCAATATGATAAAGAAGCTAAAACAATTACTGCTAAAATGAATTTAAAACAAAAAATTGGACAAATGATTTTGCCAACATTTGATTTGTTAACAAATCAAAAGGGGCCAGATGCAATGACTATCGCAAAAAATGCGTGGAATAAAGAAGAAGGAAAACAACTTGGATATACGCTAGGTTTTGATGTAATAGAAAAATATTTTTTAAGTGCTGTTCTACAACCAGGAGGTCCTATTACTTATTCTGGAGAAAATCAAGATTTAGATCAATGGCAAAAACTAACAGAAATAGCCAATCTTTTTTATGTAGATTTTTCTAATGGGAAAACAAATTTATTAATTGGCAATGATGCAATTCATGGAAATCAACATATACCTGGTGAAATTTTATTTCCTCATAATATTGGTCTTGGCGCTACACATAATCCTTCTTTAATTAAACAAATCGCAACAGATACAATGCTTAATTTATTATATTCTGGATTTAATTGGTCTTATATGCCAACTGTTGCAATTAGTTATGATTATCGTTGGGGAAGAATGTATGAATCATTTAGTTCAGATTCAAATCTTGTAAAAGCATTAGCAAAAAGTTATATTAGCGGATTGCAAGCTATTGTTGAAAATAGTATTACTGGTGTTCTTGCCAATGCAAAACATTTTATCGGTGATGGAGACACAAAAAAAGGCATGGATGAAGGATATACTTATTCAACATCCTTAAAAAAATGTTGGGAAAGGAATGGAGCAGGTTATGAAGGTGCAATTCTAGCGGATGTAGGAAGTGTTATGGCATCTTATAATAGTTTGAACAATGTTCCAATGCATTTTGGTGGAGATTTTGATATTTTAAATCAATTTCGTAATGTAGGAATTGAAGGAACAGATGGTAATAATTATCAATTAAAAGGTTTTATTGTTTCGGATTTTGTAGCAGTTTCACGGGCAGCATATAAATATAATATATTAAATGATAAAAAGATTGATTATGTTGAAGCAATTGCAATGTCAATAAATTCAGGCGTTGATATGTTCATGATTGCAAATGGAGCTTATATTAATCCATTTGATTATACTTCAAAGCCTCCTTACACAATGTTAAGCGCAGTATATTATTCAGATATTCCAACGGTTATAAATGCTATATCTACAGCGATTTCACGTAAACTTATTTCCAAAGCTAGAATAGATGATGCAGTAACTAGAATAATTCGAACAAAATTAGCAATGAATCATACAAAGCAAGGAAAAGATCCTGCACAAAATCAAAAGATGCATTCACTTGATGCAGCACAACAATCTCTTATTCTTTTAAAAAATAAAAAAAAAATCCTTCCTTTTTCTTCAAATAAGATAAAAAATGTTTTTTTAATAGGTAATTACGATGATATAGGTTCTCAAAATGGTGGTTGGACAATAAATTGGCAAGGACAAAAAGGAAATAAATATTGGGCTGAAGGCTCAACAAATAAAAAAAGATCAAATGCTTCAAGCATTTTAGATGGCCTAAAAATAGTTTTAGATTCTCCTAATTATTATAAAGGTGAAGATATTATTTTGAAAAAAAAATTTAATAAAATTAATGAAAAAAATAGCATAGCTATCATCGCTATCGCTGAGATTCCTTATGCAGAATATAATGGGGATATCGACAACAAAAATCCATGGTATTTGAAAGGAGCTTTGATGAAAGAAAATCTTTATATATCACCTATTCAATCTAAATTTTTAGGCATCAAATTTACAAAAAATCAAATCAAAGCGATAAAACGATTGAACAAATTAAATGTTCCTATTGTTACTATTCTTTTTTCGGGAAGACCTCTAGTTATTACAAAAGGACCTGGAGCTCCTTTAAAAATGAGCGATGTGTTTATCGCTGCTTTTCTACCAGGAACTTCAGGAGGAGAAGCAATTATAAATGCAATTTTTGGTAATTATAAATTTAAGTCTGTAAGAACATCAATCGATGGAAAACAATATTACAGCAATACACTCCCCTTTGCATGGCCTGCATCTATGAGAGAAGTAAGATTACAAAAACCAACATTATTTCCAGTAGCTTATGGTCTTTCTTCAGATTGATTTAAATATACTTAAATACAAATCAATCATTATTATTTTTCTAAAAAAAAGAGTATTATAGCTTGTTGTTGGATAAAACAAATATTGAATTGGTTGCAATGGCGGACGCGGTGGGTACCAATTCGTACCATGTCGCTTATTCAAGTGAAAATTAAAATTACTATTGAGAAAACAATCCCCTTATATCAAAGGCGCGCTCCTAAGGTTAAAGAATTAAAAGCTTTAGGAATGACTAAAACAGAAATTGCAGAAAAATTAAAAATAAGTCGAAAAACTATTCGGAAAGGATTGATATACCAATAAATCTTACTTTGTTACAAGAACAATTCATAGATTTGAGATTTAACTTTTATATAAATTCATATTTAGCAACAATATTATTGTTCGTTTTTTTAACTAATTAAAAAAATTGTCAAAATGCTTGAATCAATCACTATAACTAACCAAAATAAGCTTAGCAACTCTTATCCTCTAGACATCGGATCTTTAATAGAATGTATGATTTTTTATGGAAAAACAACAATAATTGCAGATTATTCTATTTTAGATCAGCTTTTTCATTACTTTGGCGGAGACAAACTTCTTAGACTCTTAAAAGAAGAATATTTACATATTGTATATATAGAATCTGCCGTTGGCATTTTTACAAATTTAGAAAACAACATTGAATATCATAGAATAGTCGGAATTACTTCTGACAATCATAAATTTCAAGATAAATTACGCGATATCTGTATCGCAACGCCTAGAAGCCTTGGAAGTGCTAGAAGATTTGCACAAAAACTTGAAAAACATATACATGTTTGTAAACATAATTCCCTTATTTTAGAAGGCGCCACAAAATCAATTCTCAATCAACAATACTTGGATTCTTCTGCACACATTATTCTAAAAGAATTAGCACCAAATATATTAAATAATACCGAATTTTTATTTAAAGCACATCAATCCAGCATAGGTATAGAAATAGAAACAAATATTGATTTTAAAAAAATAAATCAATTTACTAATAAAGAGCATCATCTTACTCCAGCTACTATTCTTACTCATATTGTTGGTTTAGAGGCAGAATTATACTTCGCTAGCTCGTATTTTTCAGAACTCTCTTGCAGCATTTTGAGTGAACAATTAGCTATTAATAAAATTGATTATCTTTTTGCAAAAAGCAAAAAAAATAGGGAACAGCTAAAAAACTTCAAACAAAACATTTTGATTAATGCAAATTGTATTAGAGAAGCTGCAAATTCAGATGCAATTGACTTAGATTACTTATTTATATTTCTTAAAAAAGCACGACGTCTGAAAGAAATATTTTTATCACTTCCTCCCAATTCAGATTTGCTGAAAAGTTTCTATGATGAATTAACCCGTGATACTCCTTTTCAAACTTTACCTTTTAAAATACTCAAATTTGTATTTTTTACTGGATTAGGAATTGTTGCCAGTAATCTTATTTCCGATAATATAACTGCACAAGTAATAACAACAACTTCCATAAGCGCTTTTGATGCATTTATAATTAATAAATTAGTTTCAAAATGGAACCCTAATCAATTTATAACTAAAGATATTAAAAAATTAATTATTGAAAAATAGATTAATTTAAATACCCCTTTAGATCAAGAGAACAAAGGTGCGAATTGATATGAATGGCGGACGCGGTCGCAACCAATTCGCACTTTAGCACTTTTACCTGTTAAAATTAAAATCACTATAGAGCAAAAAGAGCCTTTATATCAAAAGTTAGCTCCGAAGATTAAGGAATTGAAAGCTCTCAAGATGACAATTATTGAAATTGCTGAAAAATTGAACATCAGCAAAAAAACTGTTCGAAGAGGATTACTTTTTTAATAAAAAAAACATAAAAAGAAATTAATTTAATAACCTAGTTTAATCTTTATGCTATTTTATAGGCATTAATATTTTTTATATGAAACTAACCAAGAAATACGATGAAAAAAACAGGGGCTTTAGGTCTTATTTTTCTAAGAATATTTGTCATTCCTGCAAAATTTCAGAAAACAACCTATCGCTACCGAAGAAATGACCGCTACATAAGGAAGAATATATATTATAGTTCTTATTAGCGCTTTTTTGCGTTCCATTTGATGTAATTTTGTTATCTCTATTATTGCTTTCTCGTGCTCATATACTTTTGCAAAGTCTCGAGGCGTAAAACCTAGAATATTGTTTCTAAAAATTAAAGAAGAATCTAATTCATGTAAAACTGTTATAGCTTCTACATGGCAACGAGA
>JAAKFN010000095.1 GCA_011065045.1 Candidatus Anoxychlamydiales bacterium | reverse complement strand
TGTTTCCGCAAGATATAAAAGCATCTATCTTATCTTCTTTGGAATATTTTAATCCCTTAAAAATTGTAGAGTCTTTTCTTCTTCTAATAGCTAAAAGAGGATCTTCATCCATAGCTATTGTATGCTCTGAATATACTATCTCAAAGGGATAATCAATCTCTTTTTCAATCTTTTCAAGCTCGTCTTCAAGATCTTTTTTTGCAAAAAATATAAATTCGACATCTTTATTCAAACTTTTTGCAAAATGAAGAGTCTCTTTTAAAATAGCCTTTGGACTATTTTCACTCTCCATTAAATCTATGCCAATTCTTATAGACATTTTTTATTCAGCGCTTTTTTGAGAAATTACAGCTCTTTTTGCATAAAATCCACAATATGGACAAATTGTATGTGGTCTTTTAGTTTTTTGACAATTTGAACATGTCGATACACCCTTAGGTTTCAAAGCTGAATGAGCCGATCTCGATCTTTTTTTAGACTTTGAGATTCTACTTCTTGGTACTGCCATTTTGCTACTCCTTTAAATCAGAAAATGGAAAATTTTCTTTTTTTTGTTCTTTAAAATAATTTTTTATATTTTGCCTGCTTGGGCAACTATCTAAACATTCTACATAAGATGGGATTTGTAAAAAACATAGATTTTTTATCTCATCTTTTAAATCGTAAAATGTCTTGATGTTTTCTAGGCTTTCAATAATATATAAATTTTTAACTTCTATATCTTTTTCAATAAGCTTATTACAAATCTTGCAAGGAATGCTAACTCTAAATTTTAAATTTACATTTATAATTAATTCTTCACTTACTCTATATGCTTTAGCTTCAAGTTCAATAGGGCTTCTGAAAATCAGCTCTTTTTCATTTTTAATATCTAGATCTTTAGATGCAAGAGTATCTAAAATTATCTCTTCTTTATTGTCTTTTAATCTATCAATAAATATATGCAGATTGTTTTCCATTAAAACCCTATATAAAAGTCATATAAATATATAATATTAAACATTTATATTCAACGACTTTCAAAGATGTAGAGTTTAAATTTTATCAATAAAAAAATAAGAGGAATTCAAAAAAAATTTATAAAATTTTTCTAGAACTGAAAAATAATTTATAGATATGAGGAATAGAAAAAACAGCTTAAAGAGCTATAAATTCTATTTTGGATCAATTATTTCTAATCCAACGGGTATTTCGTAAGGACAATGACCACTAAAAGTGTTGATAATTTTTATACTTCGATTTCTTAAAGGAAGAAGAGAGAAGATAATTCTATTTTGTTCTTCTAAAGATAGATTGTTCAAAGCACTATAAGTAGGTGGTTTTGTTATGATCTTATGACCTACTGGTTCTACTTTTTTTGTAATAGAATCCAACATAACACTAACTTTATCTTCTTTAATTAATGAAAGAACAATCCAATTACCGTTTTCTTTTAAAGCGCTCACTTTAGCGTATATTTTTGTTGGATCATTTAAAGGTCTTATAAATTCTATTTTTCTATTTTTTTGAGAAGTAGATCCATGAGAATAGTAGTATACATTTGAACAAAGAGACATTTAAAACTCCTGTTTTTGAGCTTAAATATCTTACATATAAAAATGGTTACAAGCAAGTTTTTTTGCTTATAAAGTGAAAAAAAATAGATTTTTAAATTGTCCTCACGCTTACCGATTTTCTGGAGTAGTCATCAATTTTTCATGAATTTTCGCAACTGCTATCCCAACTCCATTGAGTAGTAAACTTACAGCAGAACCTCTTAGAATTCCTCCCGCTACCCAAAATGGAATTGTATTAGTAATTACATAAGAAATATTATTATATCTATCGTTATTAGGATTGGATAAATATTTATAAGATTGTTCTGGAACTGCTTTTATACCGTCATATGCTGATTTAAAAGTTTTTGTAGCATTTTCTTTATTAAAAACAGCATTTACAATATTCCAAATATTTTGAGAAGAGGTATTAGGGGCTGCTGGAGCAGAGATAATTGGAGGAGAGCTAACTGTAGGTGCAGGAGATATAGGATCATCAGCTATTAGAGGAGGTTTGTTTTTGGAAAATAATTTAACATATAAATTTTTTGAAAGATCCATTGTTAGAGTTACAATAAAAGCGAGGAAAACAGTGAAAAAAATTGTAGCTATTTTTGCAATTATTCTTGCCCTTGAGTCCAATTCACGATTGGGTATTAAAAATTTATTCGTATAGTATAAAGTTTTTACAAAATCTTTATTTACTGAATCGGGTGATGAGTTTCTAATGCTTGCCATATTACCTCCAAAATTTAAGATTATATATTATATTTCAAAAAAAAAATTATCAAGTCTTTTTTATAGATTAGGGAAAAATATATTTGATGCAGGGCCTAACAACTGATGGAGCTGATATTTATATAATAATCGCCTTTAAACTATATAATAAAAATTATGTTTTATAATAATATCCTTATTAAAAAAGAATAAAATCTGTTAAACTTCCAAACATAAAAAAACGGATTTTCTTAAAAATATTGTTTTGTGAGATTGAAGCGCTAAAAAGTTTTTTTTAGCTTTAAAGGGGAAGAATGAAAGATAGATCTTTTGAATCAGCAATTGAAGATTATAAATATGGTTTTGTAACTAATATTGAATCTGAAAAAGCACCAAAAGGGTTAAATGAAGAGATCATTAAATTTATCTCTTCTAAAAAAAATGAGCCCAGGTGGATGTTAGAAAAAAGATTAATTGCTTTTAAGCATTACAAAACCCTAAAAGAGCCTAATTGGGGATATGTAAATTATCCTAAGATTGATTACCAAGATATTCATTACTATTCAGAGCCGAAGCAAAAAAAGAGTTTAAGTGATTTATCTGAGGTAGATCCAAAACTTTTAGAGACTTATGAGAAACTCGGAATCCCTCTAACGGAGCAAAAAAAACTATCAAACGTTGCTGTTGATGCTGTTTTTGATAGTGTATCTGTTGCTACAACTTTTAAAGATAAGTTAAGAAAGATGGGGGTGATTTTTTGCCCTATGTCTGAAGCAATTCGAGAGCATTCTGATTTAGTAAAAAAATATCTAGGCTCTGTTGTTCCAATAGGTGATAACTATTTTGCATGTTTGAATTCAGCAGTATTTACAGATGGTTCGTTTGTGTATATTCCAAAAAATGTGAAATGCCCGATGGAGCTTTCAACATATTTTAGAATAAACGAAGCTAATACTGGGCAATTTGAAAGAACTTTAATAATTGCAGACACAGGATCCTATGTAAGTTATTTAGAAGGGTGCACAGCTCCTAAAAGAGATGAGAATCAACTACATGCAGCAGTTGTAGAGTTAGTAGCGCTCGATGATGCAACGATTAAATATTCAACAGTGCAAAATTGGTATCCGGGTGATGAAAATGGCGTTGGTGGAATTTATAATTTTGTAACTAAAAGAGGAGCTTGTTTAGGTAAAAACTCTAAAATATCTTGGACGCAAGTGGAAACAGGATCTTCAATTACCTGGAAATATCCAAGTTGTATTTTAAGAGGAGATAATTCAATAGGGGAGTTTTACTCTGTTGCAATTTCTAATAACTATCAACAAGCAGACACCGGTTCTAAAATGATACATTTAGGTAAAAACACCTCTTCTACGATTATTTCAAAGGGTATTTCTCTAGGACATGGAAAAAATACATATCGAGGTTTAGTAAAGATTTTACCAAATGCAGATAATTCTAGAAATTTCACTCAGTGCGATTCACTTCTAATCGGAGATAACTCAGAAGCTAATACTATTCCAAATATTGAAACGAGAAATTTATCTGCTTTAGTTGAACATGAAGCGACCACTTCAAAAATTAGTGATGAGCAGCTATTTTACTGCATGCAAAGAGCGATGAGCCCAGAAGATGCTATTTCAATGATAGTAAATGGTTTTTGCAAAAAAGTTTTAAATGAACTTCCTTTAGAGTTTGCTGTAGAGGCTCAAAAGTTATTGTCGATAAGTTTAGAAGGAAGTGTTGGATAATTTTTTAAAGGTTAAAAAATGAATTTATTAGAAATAAAAGATTTAAAAGTATCTGTGAAAGATAAAGTTATTTTAGATGGTTTTAACTTAGAGATTAAGCCAGGTGAGGTACATGTTATAATGGGACCGAACGGCTCTGGAAAAAGTACTTTATCTAATATTATATGTGGTAAAAGCGGATATGTTATTGAAAATGGAGATATAAATTATGAAAGTAATAATCTATTGGATCTATCGATAGATGAAAGAGCGGCTAAAGGCATTTTTTTAGCTTTTCAGCATCCTATTGAAATCCCTGGAGTAAATAGCTTAAATTTTATCAAAGAATCAATAAATACTATTAGAAAAAATAAAAATGAAAAACCATTTGATACTTTAGAATTTTTAAATCTTATAAAAGAGAAACAAAAAAGCTTAGAAATTAAAGATAGTTTTCTAAAAAGAGATGTTAACGTTGGGTTTTCAGGAGGGGAGAAGAAAAGATTTGATATACTTCATATGCTCATGTTAGATCCAAAACTAGTAATATTAGATGAGATAGATTCAGGATTAGATATCGATGCTTTAAAACTTGTCTCAGAGGTAGTAAATAAATTTAAAGACTCTAATAAAGCTTTTTTAATCATCACACATTATCAAAGACTATTAGATTATATAAAACCTGATGTTATACATATCATGCAAAATGGAAAGATTATAGACTCTGGCGACAAAAGCTTTGCTACTCTTTTAGAAAAAGAGGGCTACAGCGCTTTTGGGAAATAATTATATGAGTGAAAAATTAGAAAATTTAGTCTCCTTTGTTAAAGATAAAAAATCCTGGCACGAATTTTTAAATAAAAATTTTCCATCTAATAGAGTTGATGAGTATAAATATTTAGATCTTAGCTTTTTATCGGATTTTGATCTAAGACCCATAGAAGGAGATCAAAATATTGATCAATTAGATATAGATGAAAATACATTGAAAAGATTAGTTTTTGATGAAAAGGAGTTTTATAATTTTGTTTTTATAAATGGAAAATTTATTGAAAATTTATCAAATCTCCCAAAAACTCTTAAAATTAATAAGCTTCAAAATAGATCTTCTGAAAATGAAAAAATAGCTTTAAAAAATTTAAATCTAGCTTTTAGGGAAAAAATTTTAGAGTTTAATTTCACTAAAAGCATTGAAAGGCCTATAGCTTTTATACATATAAATACAAGTTTAGATAAAAAAGTAAATAAAAAATCTATCTATACAAATTATAGAATCTCTCTTTTTAAAGATGTGAAAATTTCTATGATAGATAAGTTTGTAAATCATGAAAAAAATGATTTTTTCAATAACAATATAATTGATATTTTTTTAGATGAAAATGCTTATTTAGATCACAATATATTGCAAGAGTCTGAAGATAATTTTCAGTTTAATCATTACAAAGTAGATTTAGAAACGAATGCTATTTATAGAGGTTTTTTATTAAATCAAAAAAGTAAAATTTCAAGGTTTAATTTTGAAATAAATCTAAATAAAATCGATTCTGATGCTCAAATAAAAGGTATCTATTTAGGTGAAAAAGATCAGATTTTAGATCACTATATAAAAACAAATCACAACTTTAAAAAAACATATAGCTCTCATTATTTAAAAGGTATTTTAAAAGATGAATCAAAAGGCATTTTTTATGCATCTACTATTGTTAAAAAGGGTGTTAAAAAAATTATCGGAAACCAGCTAAATAAAAATATCTTACTAGATAAAAATGCTTCTTGCTTTTCAAGGCCAGAGCTTTGGATAAAAGCTGATGATGTGAAATGCTCTCATGGTTCTACAACAGGTCAGTTAGATTTAGATGCGATATTTTATCTTCAAGCAAGAGGGTTTAGTTTTACTGCTGCAAAAGAGATCCTATTAAAAGCTTTTATAGATGAGATTTTTGAGATGATAGTAGATGAAAATATAAAAAAAATAATTAAAAAAATGATATAAAAAAATGAAAAATTTTAAAAAAGATTTTCCAATATTTAAATATAATCCTGATTTAGTATTTTTGGATTCTGCAGCTAGCGCACAAAAACCTCAGGTTGTTATAGACTCTGAAATAGAATTCCAAAGTAAATACTACGCTAATATCCATAGAGGAATATATGATTTAAGTGCAAAATCAACATCTCTATATGACGAAGCGAGAAACTCTGTAAAAGAATTTATAAATGCAAAATATTTTGAAGAGATAGTTTTTACTAAAAATGCAACAGAGAGTATTAATTTAGTTGCTACAACTTTAGCAAAAGACTATTTTCAAGACTCAGATGAGATTATTATAACAAATCTAGAGCATCATGCAAATATTGTTCCATGGCAGTTAATTCAAAAATTTAAAAAGATTAAGATCAAAGTTATTCCAATCGATGATGATGGCAATATCGATATGGATGCATATAAAGCTTTATTTACAGATAAAACTAAACTAGTATCTATTGCCCATGTATCAAATGTATTGGGTAATATTTTGCCTGTAAAAGAGATTATATCTTTTGCAAAGGAAAAAAATGTTTTAACTCTCGTAGATGGTTGCCAAGCAGTTAATAGT
>JAAKFN010000094.1 GCA_011065045.1 Candidatus Anoxychlamydiales bacterium | reverse complement strand
AAAAACTAAAGCCTTTAGAGTTTTTTCTGCATCTTCATCTTTTTTTGGAGGGGGGATATCTCGTATTATTCTTTCTAAAATATCTTCTATTCCAATGTTTTTTTTAGCAGATGCAAGTATTGTATCTTTAGCTGGAAGTCCTATTACCTCTTCTATCTGTTTTCTGACATCTTCTGGATCTGAATTTGGAAGATCTATCTTGTTTATTATCGATACAATCTCTAAATCTCTATCTATCGCTAAAAATACGTTAGCGAGTGTTTGAGCTTGAACTCCTTGGGTTGCATCAATAATGAGAAGAGCTCCTTCACATGCAGATAGTGATCTAGATACTTCATAAGAAAAATCAACGTGACCTGGTGTATCTATAAAATTGATTTGATAGGTATTTCCATCTTTAGCATTATATAGCATCGTAACAGGGCGTGCTTTTATCGTTATTCCCTTTTCCCGTTCGAGCTCCATACTATCTAAAATTTGATCTTGCATCTCTCTTTTCGTTACAGTATTTGTAAATTCTAAAAGCCTGTCAGCTATGGTTGATTTACCATGATCAATATGAGCTATAATGGAGAAATTTCTAATATATTTTAAATCGTATTTAAACATTTTTTTTAATCTTTTTAGATGAGTTTAGTTTACTACAATTTTTTAAAAATTTCAACAAAAGCTATTTAATGGAAAAATTCATATTTTTTATATTAGTTTTAGAAGAAAATCAAAAAATATTTATAGTTTTTCAGATCCTAATAAAAATTTAATAACTAAATGAAAAACTAAAATTTGGTTTTCCAATCATTGCTGATCGAGTTAATGCTCTTCCTATCGCAAATAGAGTAAAATCATACCATGAATGCAAAGCAACACTTTGTTTAAGCGATTGGTTTTTGTATGTCATCCATCCAGCATATAAGCCAAAAGATGTAATAAATGGAAGTGAAATTTTATAGTAGTTCATACGGTCTTTGAAAGAATAATTCTTAGCATTTGGAATATGTACTGCTCCGAATGCTAAAGAGGAAAGAATAATTCCTCCTATTGGGGTTAAAGATTCGGATAAGGTAGATTGTAAATATCCTCTAAATAGAGTCTCTTCTCTTATTCCAACACTAAATGCTCTTAAAGGATATGCATCTTCTATTGAAATTTTTAAATGAGGCTTAATATGTAGCTTACTTTGTAAGTAGGTGATTCCAATTCCAGTAGCTAAAAACCCTAAAAAACCACCCCAAACTTCTGGTTTTTTCAATACACTTAAGCTAAATGAAGCTAAACAAAGATCTTTAAAACTATCTGTAGGCATTTTGTAAGAAAATCCAGCATTATTGTTATATAACCTTACGTCTCTATAAGCCGCATAAATTCCATAGGACGATGCAAGATTTTGAGCTACATAGCCCGGAAAAGCGGTACGTTTATTGAATCGAGCGGCAACTCCTGCAGCTGTGCTTCCAAAAATAATTCCTGCTTTTGAATACTCTTTTAAATATACATGTCCCAAACCTGGTATCAAAGCTGTTAATCCTACAGCTAAAAAAGTTTTTTTACGTGGAATATCAATTTTTGGAGGAGGGGTTTTAAAATTCTTTTCTGAGATGATTTCAGGTTTTAAAATAGGTTGAGAAGAAAAAGATTCCGAACTTAAATTTGGAGTAAAAGAATCAGGTTCTAAAATAGCAACTTCTTCTTTTAGAGAAGCCTCAATGATTGTTGAATTTTTGTCTAACAAAGTCTCAGATGTATTAGATTCTGTTTGAGAGTTACTCTCTTGAAGAGTTTGTTTTTCTAAAGAAGTGTCAGATAAAATATCTTCAGCATTTAAAAAAGATATATTCAATATTAATATTAAAAAAAAGCAACAACTTTTCATGAGGTAGGCCTAATTTTTTTTAGACAACTAGGATAAAGGAAATAGCTTCAATAAAGCAAGAGCAATGTTTTTTTTTAATTTAGAAATTGTTAGATTTTACTTAATAACTTCTTGTTAAGATAGGTTGAGATTTTGAATGATAAATTTATGAAGCTTATAATAAAAGACAACTTTTATGAAAAAAGCCCACCTTTTCAGATGGGCTTCTTTTTAAGAAATATCTTTTCTTAAATTATTTGTTTTTAGTCTCAGAAGTTGCAGGAGCAGCAACAAGCTCGAGATCCTCTTCTGTAACTTTTTTCTTTTCCATTTCTTGAGATTTTTCTTCGAATCTTTTGCTAAGTGCATTAGCAGATACCATCCAAAGAGATACTATAGCAACGACAATTACCATTACAAATGGTGCAATACCTCCGATTCCACCACAAGCGATCATAAGTCCTGCTTGTAAGAAAGAACCTCCGGATTTTCCAAGTCTAGCGCCTACAACGTCAATTGCTGCTTTTCCTTTAAATTTAGACTCTTGATCAAGTGGTATGTATGCCATCTCTTTTGTTGGATCAAAAAATGTATATTTACATGATTTTGTTAAGATGTTTTGACCAGCACCAAGTAGTACAATAAACATTTGAAGAGCTATTCCTCCAAATAAGTAACTTGGCATATGTCCTTTGAAAACCACAAATCCTAAAAAGGATAGTCCGGTTATAACGAGCATTATAGGAGTTAAAAGAGCTGAAATTCTCCAACCAAATTTTCTCATGATATTTCCACCAAGAAACATAGTTGTGAAAATTGTTACAAGTCCAGTTACCGTTGAAAATCCACCCATAAAGGATAAATAATCATTTGCATTTGGATATTGAAGTTTTAACTGACCTTTCCAGGTAACTTCAATAAGGTTAATAGCTATTCCATAAGATATTACTACAATTGCTAGAAGTCCTAAATATTTAGATTTAAATAAAAATTTAAAGCTATCTTTCATCGATAGTTTTGGTTTTGATTTTTTAGAAGCTTTTTGATCTTCTTGGCTGTAAAAACGAGTATCTGTTAAAACATTTTTGTTCATCCACCAATATGTAGCCATAATAACAAGCCCGAAAAGAACTACTATTAACATTAATCTATTTATTGTCATACCCCATGGATCAACTCCAGCAGTTAGTGCTAATCTTTTTGGTAGGTTAGCGAAATATCTAATAGTTGGTCCTGAAACTAGCAAAGCTACGTTAGCTCCTGTTAAAAATAGAGCGTAGAATCTTTTAGCTTCTTTTATTTTTGTGATATCGTTGGCAAAGCTCCAAAATAATAGAGATAAAACAACACTGCCCCAAAGCTCGGATAATATATAGAAAATAGAGAACATCCAGTTTCTGAAAACAGCAACTAGTCCCATAAGACCAACAGGTAGCATTGCTTGCATCTTATCTGCTAGAGCGTGTGGATGCAGAGCATCTTTTGCAGGATAAAGAACTAATGCAAATAGAGCAAAGAAAACCAAAAATGGAGATAAAGTTGTACAAAATAGAGCTAGTTTAGAAAGCTTATTTGATAGTTTTGCATAAATTAACATAAAAATAAGAGCTCCTGCGAGTACCCCTAATTTTAAAAATGGTAAAACTTCTGCGCCAGATCCTCCGGCAGTAATTACTAGAGTATCTTTCATATCTCTTAGAATAGTGAAATTAAAAGAGATGCAAAAAAACATTAGTAGCATGGGTAGAATTTTTTTTAATTCAAAAGTATAAATTGGCCAAAGAAGCGACCTGACTTTTGAAAATTCTTTTTGTACAGGTTCAGTCATATTATTTTTCCTTAATTTTTAATAGTGTTTGCGAAGAATCAAGTATAGGCTATTTCTATTAGATGTCAAGGAAAAAAGGGCTCAAAAAATATTTTTAAAAGAGGTTTTTTAAAGAAATTTTTAGGGATAAAAAAAACCTTTGAAAAATTTTCAAAGGTTTTTTTTAACAAAATAAATTTATTTTTTATTAGCTAGCATCTCAGCTAAACTATCAGAATTTGCAAAAGCGTTTTGAGTGCTTACTGATTCAACATATCCGTTCCAAAGCTCTTGATCTACTTTGTTTTGACGAATAGATTGTATTAATTCTCTTTTATATGATGCGAGTGATTTTTTTGGACTTAAAATTGAAATAATGTCTTTATCACCAGCTAGACGAGCTATGTTAAGCATTCTTTCTAATTGCCATTTTGTAAATGTTAGTTGATCTCTTCTTTTTCTAGATCCTCTTGCAGCTCTAGGTTTTGGAGCAACCGCTATAGGTCTTGAATTATTAATAATAAATTTTTTAATCATAGAAGAAAGCTCAACTGGATTTTTCTTCCTCATTTTTCTTAATGTAAAGTGGTGCATATAACCGCCACTTGTCATTGGAATATATTTGCAAAGATCATTCTCTTTTCCTACACCAACTTTTTTGATGGCTTTTGAAAGAATTTCTTCTAGGTCCTTGAAGTTTTTTTGTTTATGTATAGATTCTTGATCGTTTTGACTCATCTTTCCCTTCCTTAATTAGGGTTAATTAAATTATAGGATAGTATTCTATCCAGAAAACTAAAAAAGCAAATTTAAACTTTAGCTAATTTAAATTGCAAACTTATTATTTCTGTAGATTATAAAATAGAGTAATTTTTTATGCAAGTAATATAGCTTGAAAATATAAAGATACTATATCTTTTCTACTTTATATGTAGTTTTATTGTTTTCTTGTAGAATAAACATTTTATGAAATGAGGGAACAATTATTTCATGAGTATTAACAAATTCTACATTGTTTGCATAAAACTCAGATGATTCGCCTAAAATAATTTTAAGATACTCTTTTCTTTTAATTTTATTTTGTAAAAAATTATTATTAGCATTTTTATCTATACCTAAATTTTTTACTTTTATATTTTTTAATATACATCTAGCTGAATTATAAACATTTTTTTTTGTTTTTGCTAAATTAGTTTCTATTAATAAAGATCCATTTAAATATAAATTTTCAATTATCACTTCAGCAATTTCAAGTTTTAATTCCGATCCATAAGCAATTTCACCACCATTAATTTTTTTTGAGATAATAGAATATAGTGGCCCCATCATCGGGTTGATATCGCATATAAAAGAAGGGCCTTTGATTAGATATTCATCAATACTTGGCATTTTTGGCATCTTTATATTTGAATGGTTTTTTAAGAGATCATGGTAATTAGATATTACATCAAAGTAACACTGCACAGGAGTTTCAAATGGAGGTTTTCCTTCTTCATATGCTACTTTAGTAGTTGATATTGTTTTTTTTCTATCACTTAAGATTAAAAATGTTTTTAAATTTGAAACATCTACTTTTTGTATTTTTTCTTTTCTAAAATCTTGAAAACTATCTGAGATGTTTTGCATCATAGACTCTAATCTACCAGCTTTTAGTTTCGTAACTTTTCCATCTTTGTTTTTAGAAAATACTTTTGTTTTTAAATTTATTGTAAGTCCGGGCAACGGATTTTTTAATGAGGCTTTTTTCGCTTCTTCTAAATCAGCTATCAAAATGTTTGTGTTTGCTAAAAAATTAGATGTTATCTCAGAAAAACTCAAGTCTTTAAAATGCTTATGAAAATCAGTGTATTCGATATTGGATATGTTATATAAATATCCATCTTTTTCATTAATCTCTTTTAGAACGTTTATTCCCTCTTTAACTCCCTCTTTAATTCTGCAAGATACAAACCCAAATGCTTTTTTATCTTGAAAAGATGCTCCCATAAAAGCGAGTTGTAAATTATCGATTCCGGCTATTGGATTATTTATCTGACGAATAAGAGCCTTTTCTCTCTTAAACTTTTTTAAAAAATCAAAACCTTTTTGTTTTTCTAAAAGTTGCCACAAAGCGCCATGTCCTGAGGGTTTTAAAGCTAACGTAAGAGGAGCTTTTAAAGCCCATGAACCATCTTCTGCAATTAAGGGAGAAGATAGTTGTTTTACGAAATGAAAAGTTTTTTTGCCTCGATTAAAATAATTTGTTTTTTCAAAAATATCTACAATCTGTTTATGGTTGTCTTTCGTATCAGATGTCATGATGACAATAGGTGTTATAATCTCTTTATTAAATGTTTTGAAATACAGATATTCTAAGCCTTGAATGTCTCTAATTAGATTTTCTAAAAGAGTTCTTCCCAGAAAATTGAGAGTTGCTACGGCGAGAGGCTTTTTTGTTTTAGGATCAAATAGATTTAATCTATCTCCAGAGCCTCCTAAAGGACAGATAAAAGCAAATTTATCTAAATTTTTAAGCCCAATATCAACTAGCTCTTTAGTAGCTTTATTTGGTTTTGTTATATCGATAAAAGGTGTTTTTAAAAGTGAGAGATTTGTTTTAATTTTTACTTTAGGATTTAAGAGTTCTAAAAAATGATAGTGATAACCAATTATTCCACCGATAGAGATATAGAATTTATCGATTTTTTCCAAATCTTCTAAAAGGTTATTTAATAGTTTTGATGCATTTGGAGTTTTTTCATAATTGAAAAAGATGTTGTTTGCCTGGCCTATTGCAATTAGAGATTTTATTAGGTATTCATCTGTAGGAGATGCATCTTTTATAATTTTTTGTAAAAATGGATGAGAATTTATATGTTTTAAGACATTAGGCATCTCATCTAAAATCTGGTTTTTTTTAATGGTAGATGAGGCTAATTTTAGCTTTTTTAAAAGATCATCTAAATTTTTTAACATTTTTATGTACTTTCCATTGATAGTTAATACATAAAATATTAAA
>JAAKFN010000093.1 GCA_011065045.1 Candidatus Anoxychlamydiales bacterium | reverse complement strand
AAGCTTTTAGTGCATCCCAAATTTTAGATTGGATTTATAAAAAAGGAGCTTCTTCTTTTGATGAGATGACAAATCTATCAATTGATTTAAGAGATTTTTTGAAAAAAAATTATTCACTATTCTCTTTAAAACTAGAAAAGACAGAAGAGTCTAAAGATAAAGAGACTAAAAAATATCTATTTGAGCTAGAAGATGGCTATTTTATTGAAGCAGTACTTATTCTATCTGATGAAAGAAAAACTATTTGCGTCTCTTCTCAAGTAGGCTGCAAAGTTAAATGTACATTTTGTGCATCTGGAAAAAAGGGTTTTTTCAGAAATCTAAAAGCTTTTGAGATAATTGAGCAGGTTTTAGTAGTATCTAAAGATATAAATGAAAATCTAACCCACGTTGTTTTTATGGGGATGGGAGAGCCTCTTTTAAATCTAGATGCAGTTGTACAGGCAATAGAGATAATATCTAATGATAAATATCTAAAAATATCTCAAAGAAGAATAACTGTTTCAACATCTGGAATTTTGGAGAATATCGAAAAATTAAAAGAGAAAGATCTAAAAGTTAATTTAGCACTTTCTTTGCATGCACCGACAGATGAGATAAGAAAAAAAATAATGCCATACGTAAAAAAATATAAACTAAAAGATCTAATATCTTCTTTAAAGGACTATGGCTTTTCTACGAAAAGAGACATATCTTTTGAATATATTTTAATAGATGGAATCAACGATTCTATTGAGTGTGCAAAAAAACTTCATCTACTTTTAAAAGATATTCAGTGCTCTATTAATTTAATTCCTTATAACGAGATAGAGGGTCTAAATTATAAAAGACCTGATAATAATAAAGTTTTTAAGTTCAAATCTTATCTATTATCTAAAAAAATGATAGTCTCTCAAAGATATACTAAAGGAAAAGATATTGCAGCATCTTGCGGTCAGTTAGCTATTAAACAAAGATTATAGCTTGCTAAAATTCAATAAATTTCATTAAACTCCAACTAGATTTTTTAAGGTATTAAATGAATATTCCAAACTATGTAACCCTACTTAGAATTATTATTATCCCATTTTTCCCTCTAATTTATTTGAAATATAGCTTTTTTAAAATCGATCTTCTTTGGATGCCATATATCTTACTATTTATTTTAGCTTTTTGTGAGCTTACAGATTTAGTTGATGGATTTTTAGCTAGGAAAAGAAATCAGGTAACAGATCTTGGAAAAGTTATGGATCCTATGGCTGATAGTATTACAAATATTTCTGTTTTTTTAACTTTTACTCAAAGCTGGATCGATATTCCAATTCTACTCGTATTTGTATTCTTATATCGAGAATTTTTTATAAATACCTTAAGAACTATTTGTGCTCTAAAAGGAGTGGCCCTCGCTGCTAGAAAAAGCGGTAAAATTAAAACTCTTTTGCAAGCAATTGTAAGCATTACTATCGTTCTATTATTAATTCCTTTTACCTTGGGGTATCTCTCTTTAGAGAAGCTACGATGGATATCGCTTGGGCTAGTTTCGATCGCTGCTATATATAGCGTTATTAGCGCAGTAGATTATATTTATGCTAATAGAAAATATATGAAAAAATTTCTAGCTGAGTAGATTTTTATATGCTTTTAGATATTTCTTTGCAGAATTTTCCCAAGAAAAATTTAGTTTCATGTTTTTTTTGACAAGCATATAAAAATCTTGATTTTTCATCTGCCAAAAGTTTAGAGCTCTTTTAGTTGCTTTTTCTACTTGGGTTTCACTAAACTTATCAAAAGAAAATCCATTTCTTTTAGTTTTAATTATTTTCCTATCATCTAAATCAAAAACAGTGTCTGCAAGTCCTCCTGTTTTTCTAACAATTGGAACAGCTCCATATTTAAAAGCTATCATCTGAGTGAGACCACACGGCTCAAATAAAGATGGAATCATTACAAAATCTGCTGCTGCAAAAATTAAGTGAGCGAGTTTTTCGTTATGCTCAAATAAAATAGAGACATTTTTGTTATTTTTTAGATCATTTTTTAGTTTGTAAAACTCTTTAGTGGTTTTTTTATCAAAAACAGATCCAAGGAGCGCAAACTGGGCGTTGTTTTTTAAAGCTGTCATCAAAGATGCTTTTATTAAACTAGGGCCTTTTTGAGGTACTAATCGTCCAATTGAGCATATTAGGGGTTTGTCTAGTTGATCTAAATTTAAATATTTTTGGAGATCCTTTTTGTTTTTCTTTTTTTGATCTATTAATTTTTTTATAGATAGATCGCAAGATAATTTATGTTTTAAAAATTTATCGGTTTTTGGATCCCAATATTTTGGATCAATCCCATTTATAATCCCTTTAATCTTTTTTTTGTTTTGCTCTATAACTTTATGTAGATTTTTTTCGTTTTCTTTTAGCATTATTTCTTTTGCATAGCCTTTGGATACAGGAACTATTAAATCTGAGTAAATAATACCTCCTTTTAAAAGATTTAAGGTTTTTGGCCTATTTGGATCTTTTAGTTTTTTATCTTGCAAAAAGTAACTTCCATCAAAGCCTAAATTATCAATATCTTTTGGTTTTAAGTAGCCTTGATATCCTAGGTTATGAATAGAAAGAACGATCTTTTTTACATTCAGAGTATCTTTAGAGTAAATCTCTTTATAAAGAGGAGCTATAATAGCTGTATGCCAATCATGGAGATGTAGAATATCAATTTTTTTATTTTCAGATTTTAAAAACTCTAAAGCTGTTTTACAAAAGAATAAAAATCTAGTTACATCTCCTTTATATCCATAAATGTTTGGTTTGGAGAAATAGTTTTTATTATCTTCAATTAAATAGATCTGAACTCTATTTAATTTAGCTGAATATATAGTAGTTTTTTGCCATCTTCTCTTTTCAAAGATTTGAAAGTTTTTTTTATAAACTTTTAGATCTTTTAAAAAACTAGTTTTTAGATTCTTATATTTAGGTAATATAACTATAGCATCGATACCTTTTCTTACGAGCTCACTTGTAAGTCCTCCTACAACATCTCCAAGGCCTCCGACTTTTGCAATTGGCGCCATCTCTGCTGCGATATTTACTACTCTCAATTTTCACCCCCGATAATTTTTTTGTAGCAAAAAATTAATATTTTTGTAAGTTTATTTTTCAAAACAAATGAAACATTACAAATATGTCGATAAACCCACCTTCTTTGCTAGAAAATATGCCTGAAGAGATTATATTACGTATTTTTAAACAAGGCTTGGATATTACCGATCTAAAAGCTGTTAGAGCTCTTGGCAGAAAATGGTATAGAATAGCAAATGATGAGGAACTGTGGGAAAATATAGCAGCGAGAATAAATTATTTTCAAAAGCCAATAGAAGGTATGTCAATGGCTAACTTAGTAAGATCGTATGTGAAGAATTTTATAAATTTAGCGAGAGTTCAGGGTATAGTTTGCGCGGAATTTTCATTTATCGCAGATGGGGTAAGAAATATCAGAAATGATGCAGATCTAACTATTGATAAAATTAATGCTCTCAAAAAAATATTGGAAAAAGAAAAAAGATGGCATAGAATATCTCCTCAAACTAGAACGGTAATAGATTATTGTGATTATATTGAACCAGAACCTTTCAAGCGATCTGCAACTCCGACTCGTTTTCTGGAAAAACACTTTTTAAATTTATAAAATAATATGGCTCTACAGGTTACTTTTTCAGAACCTTTCCCTCTAGATGTCTTGCAGCGAATATTGCAAGTAGGAATAGAAGAAGACATTCTAGATATTCCTGATATAAAGAATTTTAAGTTGGTTTCTAGATCGTTTTCCAGAGCAGTATCAAAAAATAGTGATAGTGTATGGATTGTAGTTGCTAAAAAAACAAACTCTTATCTTGCTAAAAGATTCATTGAAATAAAAAATGAGCGATTAATAGCGAAAGAAAAGAGCGTTTATGTATTCGACCTTTTAAAAAACAATATATTTGATGAAATACATAGAGCAAAAGAAGCAAGTCCTCTTTTAAAAAAATGGGTAATGGAAGAAATATTCATCAATAATATTACATTTGTAAAAATACGTGAGCTTAAAAGAAAAATTTTAAGAGAAGGTGGATATCTTTTAATAGATAGAGAAGATAGCGTATAGAAGTTTTGTGGAGATAAAGGATTTTTGTGTAGCTGTAAATTCTAGACCTAACATTCTTTTCCGATCTAGATTATTTAAAACTCCTAACAAATAATCATCTTCAATTGGATTCTTGAAATAAGATATTAAAGGGAAATTTTTATTAAAAATAATTTTATAAATTTTTTCAGTAATATTATTATTATTGATAATAATTGTTGTTTTTAGTATGTTTTATGCAGTTGATAGTTAATAAAAAATTTAATTAAAGTATTTAACAATGAGTATACAATCTCTTCCAGACGAGACTTTATTACATATATTTAAGGTAGGAGTGCAAAACAATATTTTAGATATTGAAGACCTCCAAAACATTTTCTTAGTATCAAAAAAATGGTTAGCAGTTGCTAAAATAGATATTCTTTGGAAGATCATTGCTTTTCAAATAATTAAGTTCGTAGACCTTTCAAAAGGGTCTACAAAAGGCCTTGAAATTGGAATAGATCTATCCGAGCCTAAAGATGTTGATGTTTGGAAAAGATTTAAAATGAGAGTAGAAGATATAGTAAAAAACTCGAAAAACAAAGATAAATATATAAAATCTTTTAATATAGCAAATATTACAGCTATAAAAAAATTAGAAGAGAAACCCCAAGTATCAAAGCAGTGCAATATATTTAGTTATTCATCTGGGTTCGGAAATTATAACTATTATTTTGAAAAACGCGGTGTAGCAGGTATGATAGGGCCTGTTTGTATGGGTAATTCAGAAGGCAGTTACTAAGAAATAATATTAATACTTTTATAAAAAATTCAGAATTTTTATCTTACTTGAAAATAAATATTGTTATTACATATATTGGTATTGGTTTTTTAATGGGGTGTGGCCAAGTGGTAAGGCAGCGGTTTTTGGTACCGCCATGCGTAGGTTCGAATCCTGCCACCCCAATTTAGATATTCCAAAGAATTATGACCATTTAATGGTCAAGCCTCTTTATAGAGGAGAGATAGGCGTTTTAAGACGTATATCCTATCTCATGGAGTATAATCTTTTTTTGATACTTTTGTAGTATCAATTCTTTGAATATCTAAAAAAAATATTTTTGTTTTTTTAAACTTAAAAGTTTTTTAAAATAAATAGATAAAAAAAATGTGAGAATTATATGGAACTACAAATTTTTGAAAGAGAAAAAAAACAGATAAAAAAGTTAAGACACCTTGGTAGTGTCCCCGCAGTTGTTTATGCTAAGGGTAAAAAGAATATAAATATTTCTTTGAAAAAAGATGAGCTTAAAAAACAGCTTGCTAAACTTCAAGCCGGAGATTTATCAACTTGTATTTTTACTTTGAAAGGAGAAAAAGAGACCTTTCAAGCAATAGTTAAAGAAATTCAGTATTTCGTAATAAACTATGATATTATGCATTTAGATTTTTTGAGAATAGATGAAAAATCTGAGATCACTGCAAAAGTGCCTATTAGATCTATCGGTCTGAATGAATGCGTTGGAATTAAACAAGGTGGTAACTTTCGTCAGGTGATAAGAGCGATGAAGGTTAAATGTTTGCCAAAAGATCTACCAAAAGAATTTATTATAGATATAGCTAATATGTCAATTGGCGATGTAAGAAGACTATCTGATCTTACTCTTCCAAAAGGAGTGATTAGTGTATCTAGAAAGTTGAATGAAGTTGCAGTTACAATAACTAAGCGATAAAAATGAGCCCTTATTTAATAGTAGGTCTTGGAAATCCAGGGCTATCGTATGAGAATACTCGCCACAATGTGGGATTTAAAGTAGTAAAAAGCTTAGCTAAAAAATATGGGCTAAAGTTTAAAGATGAAAAAAAATTTAAAGCAAAGGTAGCTAAAGGTAATATTTCAGGTTTTGAAGTTTATTTACTTATGCCTCAGACTTATATGAATGAGAGTGGAGTATCTGTAAAAAAAGCGAAGGACTATCTGAGAATTGATATAAAAAACATTTTGATAGTTGTCGATGATGCAGATATAGACTTTGAAGAATTTAGGTTAAAAGAAGACTCCACGGCAGCGGGTCACAGAGGGCTTAAAAGTATAGAAACTCATTTAAATACTAAAAACTATACAAGGCTAAGAGTAGGAATTGGAAGAGAGAAAAAAGCATTGAAGACATATGTATTAGATAGATTTACAAAAACTGAAAAAGAGAAGCTTAAAGAGATAATTGGAAAAGCAATTTCTTTTATAGAGCTTTACCTAGAGAAAGGAATAAAAATAGCTGCAAACAAAGCAAATGTAAAATTAAAAAAAAATGTAGAGGAAATAAATGAAAGATGAGAGAAAACGCCTGTATGAGGGGATGTATATCATCAATTCAAATCTCTCTGAAGAGGCAAGAAAAAAAGCTTTAGAAAAAATCACTAAAGCAATCGAAGAGAAAAAAGGGGAAATTCATAAAATCCATGATATGCAAAAAAGAAAATTTGCATATGAGATAGATAAAAAGAGAGAAGGTTATTACTATCTCGTATACTTTTCTGTTGTTACATCAGCAATTAAAGAGCTTTGGGATGAATATTTACTTCATGAAGATATCATTAGATTCATGACAGCTAAAGCGGATAAGGTTTTAGAAAGTCTAGAATTTGAACCATTAGCACTACAACCATAAGGAATCAAAAATATGGAA
>JAAKFN010000092.1 GCA_011065045.1 Candidatus Anoxychlamydiales bacterium | reverse complement strand
CCAAAAAAATAATGTAATTATGCAAATCAATTTATCGTATATAGTTTTATCTCTTCAAATAGCATTATTAGGAGCTGTTAATTCTAGTTTAAGAGCTATCACTATTAATCTTGATGCTGCTGAGAGAGAATTTAATATTTCTTTTTTTTATGATGAAAAAGTGAATGATCATTTGTTTGATTTAGCAAGCACAATTATAGCTGAGATAACAATTCCTTGGGGATATATAGTTCAAGACAAAATTATTATGCTAAAATATCCTGAAAAGATACCAGAAGAAGAAATATTAATCTTCTATAGAAAAGAAGGTAAAATATTAGCAAATATTAAAAAAGCTAATGAATATTTAAGTTGTCCTTATTCTGAAAAGAAATATTTTAGTGCTAAATTAAGATTTGTAATGCAAAAAATTTTATTGGGCACTATTACTTCAAATATGAGAGGGATTGGATTGAATTGGTCTGAAAATGTAATATATGCTCATTTTTATTATCAAGATGAAGTTTCAGAAAAAGACAAGATAAATATGCATGAGATCATGCAAAAACTTTTTATGTATTTTCCAAACTTCTATATTCATCTGAGACATTATAGAATGGATGAACCAATTGTCTTGCCTCAACATCAGGAAATGGTTTTTTTTAGATATGAAGAAGAATATGGGCAAAAGCCCCTTTTTAGTCCTAAGAAAAGATAAAAAAAGGATTTTTAAACAGATTTTTAAGGAACAAAACAAACGGTTGTCTCTAAATATTCTTTGGTAACTCTCTCTAATATAAATGGCTCTAAAGGACAAGGATCGATTTGCCAAACAGATTTTGCATAGTTATTTATAACTTCATCTGATGAGAATCTACTCATTCCACCTATGTTGTGAATAGCGAATTTTGCCCATTTGTTTTTATCTAGATAGAGCTCTTCTACTTTTTTTTGAGTTTCATAAAAGCTTAAAAGATCTTTTATAACAAAATACCTATCCATATATTCTGGTCCAACTAATATATTATATAAAAAGAGCATGTCTGAGTGTTCATGCTCATTTTTAACGAGAGAGCCATCTTTTAACATATCGATAACTTTGTGTATGTTTTCATGCTGAATATAAAAATCTAAGGGATTATATGTTTTTTCTTTTCTCATTTTTTTTATCTCTTGAGAAGAAGATCCAAAAGAAAATGGCCACCACTGATCTCCTATAGCTTCTCTCATCTCAATATTTGCTCCATCTTCAGTGCCGATGGTTAGAGCTCCATTAATTGTAAGTTTCATATTTCCCGTGCCAGATGCTTCATAGCCTGCTGTAGATGATTGGCAAGATAGATCTGCTGCTGGAATTATAACTTCAGCTTTAGATACATTATAATTTTCAATAAAGGTTAATTTGAGATGTTTGCTAACTTCTGGATCATTATTTATTTTTCTAGCTACCATAAAAATAAATAAGATAATTTTTTTTGCTATATCATAGCCTGGCGCTGCTTTTCCTCCAATTACGATTAATCTTTTAACCTTTCTAGATGTGGGATCTTTTTTTATGTCATTATATAGCATCAATGCATGTAAAACATTTAAAAATTGTCTTTTATACTCATGGATTCTTTTAATTTGGACGTCTACTAAAACATCTTCATCATCTTCGAAAACAGGGTAGTGATCGATAACCCTGCCTTTATAATCTCTTATTGGATTTTGTTTTTTTATAAAGTCGAATAGTCTTTTTTTATTCTCTTTTTTGATCTGCAGAAACTCTTCTAGAGAGTTTTTATCATCTGCAAACTCTTTTAATTTTGAAATCTCATGGAATGATCTGATCCATTTATTAGTGATTCTTTTTGTTATAAATTCTGAGAGTTTGGGATTGCAGCCAAGTAGCCATCTTCTTGGAGTTATACCATTTGTGATATGTATAAATTTCTCTGGATACATCTCAAAAAAATCTTTAAAGATTTCATGTTTTAATATCTCTGTATGAAGATAAGCAACTCCATTGACTCTTTTAGCTACATAGATAGCTAAATAAGCCATTTTGATTTGCCCATTTGATATTAAACTCATACGCTGAACTTTTTCTTCATCGGAGGGATATTTTTCTCTGATATGATCACAAAAATCTTGATTGAGGTGCTGAATAACTTTGTGTTGACGGGGAAGCAAAGATTGTAGTCTCATCTCATTCCACTCTTCCATAGCTTCTTTCATAATAGTATGGTTTGTGTAATTACAAATCTGATGAGCCATATCAAAAGCTTTTTTATATGGAACGTCTAAGTTTTTAACGAGCCTTCTTATTAACTCAACTATCACTAAAGTTGGATGAGTATCGTTTATCTGTATTTGAGTTTTTTCAGCTAAGTTCATGATATCGCCATGCACTCTTAAATGCTGCTGCAGAATATCTTGAATAGATGCTGAAACCAGTAAAAACTCCTGTTTTAATCTTATTTTTTTTCCAAGATCGTGATTGTCATTTGGGTATAAAACATCTGTGAGTGAGGTGTTTTCTTTAGCAGCTTCCATTTCTCCTGCGTTATACTTTTGAAGTTGAAAGTTTCTAGGAGATTCTTTTGTAGACCATAATCTAAGCGTTGATACCGCAAACTCTCCTTTTTCATCAGGAAAACCAATTATCGGAGTGTCATATGGCAAAGCTCTTACTTCATCAAAATCTTCTAAATCATAAACTCTATCTCCATGTCTATTTACTGCTTGAACTATGTTGCCACCGAATTTTACACTTTTAGAGTGGATATCTCTTCTAAATTCCCAAGGATTTTGATTTAAGAGCCAACAATCGGGTTTTTCTACTTGATAGCCATTGTAAATTTGTTGTTCAAAAATACCATATTGATATCTTAGCCCGTATGCCCAAGATGGATATTTTTGTGTAGCTAATGAATCTAAAAAACAAGAAGCTAGTCTTCCAAGCCCACCATTTCCAAGCCCTGGATCAAAATCGTGACTTAATAAATCCCGCAGGTTTCGTCCCATTTTATTTAGTACTATATTTGTTACTTCATTTAAGCCTAAATTAGTAATGTTATTACTTAAAAATTTTCCAGGGAGATATTCCATGCAAAGATAGTAAATTTTTTTAGCTTTGTTCTCATCGTAAGTATGATTTGTTGCAACCCAATTTATCATTATCTTTTCTCTAAGTGCCAGGCAAAAAGCTAAATAGAATTCTTCAGTTGATGCAATGGATTCAACTTTTCCAAGATTGGTAATAAGATAATGTCTTATTGCTTGAATCAGTTGATCTGCTTGAAATTCAAGATTGCTATCCACGAAAACCTTCTTTGTATTTAATTTTCTATATATGCAATTTGAAATTTTAAAAGAACTAAAAATTTATAAAAGTTATTTGAAGATTAATTTTAATAAATAAAATATCAAGATACATAAAACTGCACAAGAGGGGAGAGTTACTACCCAGGAAAGCGCAATATCTCTTAGAGTTCTAAGGTTTAAAGCAGAAAGCCCTTTAGCTAATCCTACTCCTAAAATCCCTCCAACTAAAGCATGTGTTGTAGAGATAGGAAGTCCCAGTTTGGATGCTACTAGAATAGTAATTGCAGTAGCAAATTCTGCAGAAAATCCCCTCGTTGGTGTTAGTTGAGTGATTTTATGACCGATAGTTTCAACAACTCTCCATCCCCAAGTAGCTAAGCCCAAAACTATTCCAGCGCCACCTAGTAGTAATATCCAATAGGGAACTACACTTGCAAATTGAACTTTATTTTGATTAATTGTTTGTATTACAGCAGCGATAGGTCCTACTGCATTTGCTACATCGTTTGATCCATGTGCAAAAGCTACTAAACAAAGTGATATCATTTGTAAAAAACCAAAAGCTTTTTCGACTTTAGAGTATTCAGAGGTCTCTTCGTAATATTTTGTTTTTTCTTTGTGCTCATCTATCATACTATCTAATTCTTCTAGGATTTTTTCAGATCTATCTTTTGTATCTCCTTTTGATGTTAGTTTAGTTCTTAAAAGATGTTTTTTAGCTTTTTCTAAAGAAAATAACTGTGATGGATGGTGGTAGACTACAGAGCATGAAGTTATCTTAATTTTTCTAACTAAAATATATGAAACTATTGAACACAAAAGCCCAATACCAATCGAAATAAATAGTGATAGTTGAAGAGAGAGGTTGATCTTTAGAGTTGTGAGTTTTCCATAAATTAAGCTCATAGCAATAAAACTAAAAATAAAAAATACTAAAACTGGAATAAATTTTTTCGTAGCATCGATTGGAGAAAAAGCATATAGAATCTTTTTTTGCAGCATTGTAAATATAAAAAATGCAATAAAGCCACTAACTAGTGGGGTTATTATCCAGCTAATAGCAATAGTTAAAACAAGCATCCAATCAACTGAGTGAACACCGCCAATTATAGCTCCAAATCCAATGACTGCTCCAATTATTGCATGTGTTGTAGATACAGGAAGTTTAAAATACGATGCTAGATTTAACCAAATGCTGGTTGCGAAAAGAGCTGAGATCATTCCTAAAATAAAAACAATCATATCACCAGAAAAAACTTCAGGATTTATTATCCCGGATTGAATTGTTTTAGAAACGTTGCCACCTAAAAAGTACGCTCCTAAAAACTCAAAAATACCTGCTAATATAACTGCTTTTTTTAAAGTTAAAGCTTTTGATCCAACAGAAGTAGAGACAGCATTTGCAACATCATTAGCTCCGATGTTCCAAGCCATATAAAGGCCAATTAAAAGTGTAAAATATTCTAAAAATTTAAGTTCCATTATTTTAACTCTAAAATCATCCGAATTTTATTTCCGAGCTTTTCAGAAATATTAGAAATTTCTCCAACTTCTTTTAAAATAGTACTCCAAAGATTAAAAGTAGAATAAGAAAATTTCTCAGTGAGTGAATACAACTTTTTTAAAAGATTGTAGCCGAAAATATCGAGCTCATGTTCTTTAAATGCTAAATTTTCAATCATTCTCTTTACTTTCTCAGCTTCAATTCCACCAAAAGATGACTCAATTAAATTATCAAATTCTTTAATCACTTCATGGGCTAGAATAAAAGATTCAATATTCTTTTTGTAAAACTCTTCGAATCCTTCCAAATCTTCAAAATGTTTTAACTCTTTTAGAGTTACTATAACTGCGATATCTTCAGCTTTATCAGCAAAAGAATCTTGCAGAGTTAAAATATCTAAAAATGAAGATCTATCAATAGGTAAAAATAAACTTTTGGGAAGATGGTTTCGTATATCGTTTTTTGTAAGATCTGCTAGGTGTTCTTTTTTTGAAATGCTTTTTTTGATCACAATTACTTTTTCATAATCCTTTTCTTTTAGAGCTACAAAAAGTGGATCTAATAAAAGAATGCAATCAGATACCTTTTCCATATGAGATTGAAGAGGAGCAAAAGGAGATCTCCCAAATAACTTAGCAATAGAAAACATATAAAGAACCTATTTTATTTTGTATTTATATTATCCTGAAGAGCTTTATTCTAGAAGAAAAATTTAAATCAAAATTATAGATTTTGAAACAGCATTGTGAAAACAAGCAAAATTTTAATTTATTATCAAAAAAAAAAATGATTTACTTTGAAAAAAAATTTTTATTTTTTTAAATTGAAATATAGCTTAAATTTGGAGTATTTAATGAAGAAATCTATGAAAAGAATTGCTATCTTTGGCACACATGGTGCTGCCAAAACAACTTTGGTATATAAACTTGCAACTTATTATAAAATGAATGACAAAAATGTAACTGTTATTCATGAAACAGCTAGGCAAAGTCCTTTTCCAATAAATATGGATACTGTTTATCAAACAACTCTTTTTGTAGTAGCAACGCAGCTGCAAAAAGAGCTGCAAGCTGAGGCTCAAGGTTTTGAGATTTCAATATCTGATAGAGCTCTCTCTGATGCATTTATCTATATAAATCATCTAAAAAGAGGAAATGCTTTAACAAAATCTTTAGAAGACTTTTGTTTTGAATGGCTTTGTCAATATCAGGTTTTAATTTATTTAGAGCCAACTGAGGGGTATGCTATTACTCAAGATGGCATAAGAGCTAGTGGTGAAGAATATCAACTAGCAATAAGAGAGGATTTTCGTTCTCAAGTTGATAAGATGGAGAAAAAATTTGATAATAAATTAAATATTATCAAAGCTGAATCCAATCAAATTTTTGATGAAAATCAATGCACAAATTTAATTGAAAAAATAAATAGGAGTATAAATGAGCAAGCTAGACATGTTCATATGGTTTAATACAGCAGTTGCTATTATGGGAACAATTTTAAATGCAAAACAAATTCGTTTTGGATTTATTTTATGGATGCTAACAAATGGTGTTTTTGTAGTGAATAACTTATATATTAAGTCATATCCGCAAGCAGCACTTTTTAGTGTTTATTTTGGGTTAGCTATATATGCTTGGATGAGCTGGGGCAAAAGCAAAAAGAAAGAAGCTACTGAAGCTAGTTAATTTAAAAGATTTTTGAAACTTCTTCTAGGCTAGCTCTTTTATAGTAGCCAAAAGGGATATTCTCTAATTTTAAATTGCCAATTCTCACTCTTTGTAGTTCAAACAAAGTGAGATTGGCTTTTTGTATAAAAATCTTAATTTCTCTTTTCTTTCCTTCTGTTACCATTATTCTCATGGTTTTTCTAGTCGTTTTTATAACTTTTTTAGGTTTTACAAATTTGTTTTCAACAAATGTTCCTTTTTTGATTTTTTTCAGATGGATAGCTAAAAGATTTTCTTTCACTTTTACAAAATACTCTTTTTCTAAATTAGAAGATGGATGAATAACCTTATT
>JAAKFN010000091.1 GCA_011065045.1 Candidatus Anoxychlamydiales bacterium | reverse complement strand
ATTTCACGGCTATGTGCCAATCTTTAAAAATCCACCCATAAACTGCAAAAATAAAAACGTTTATAGTTAAAATTATTTGACCTACAGTAAAACCAAATTTTCTATTTATAATTATCGCTAAAATCTCAGTTCCATCAGTGCAGCCACCTGATTTTATAATAAATCCAACGCCCGTTCCAAGTAGAGCTCCTCCAATTACTATTACTTCTAAGAAATCTCCATCAAATGCAGGGACATTTTCTAAGAGGGATAAAAATATAGCAAATAAAAGAACCGCAATAAACATATGAACAACGAAAGTTTTTCTAATATGTTTATAGGCCAGATAAAGAAAGGGGAGGTTCAAAAGAATTAAAAAAATAGATAGATAGTTACTTCCAAAGATCCTTGCACAGATTAGAGATATTCCAACCACTCCGCCATCGATTAGTTGATTTGGATATAAAAATACCCTGATCGATATGGCAGCTAAGAGCGCTCCAAAAGCAGTTATAAGTATGCTTGTGAAAAAATTCCAAAGTATTTTGCGCTTTTTTTTAACCATAAGTTTATCTCTAAAGAAAAAAAACGCGGGAGACGGGACTCGAACCCGCAACTTCCGGCGTGACAGGCCGGCGATCTAACCAATTGAGCTACTCCCGCATCTTACATGGGCGCAACAGGACTCGAACCTATGACCACCTGCTTGTAAGGCAGGCGCTCTACCAACTGAGCTACGCGCCCTTTGTGCTATCGCTCTTTTTTATGTTATATAAAGTTATCTTATGTATAGGATTTTATTCAAGTAAAATTCTATAAAAGAAAGGACTCAAAGATCCTTTCTTTTAAAAAATAAATTTTTGAAATATTTTAGATGTTTTGAAATATGCTTTCAAAATTATCTTGATGCTTTTGAAGATATTCTTTTTCTGTTAAATCATCAACCTTAATAGGTACGGCTGTTATATATCCTTGATTTAATAGATATACATCAGATTCATTCTCTTCTTTGAGCTCATCTAGTTTAGGTAATTTCCCTCCAAGCCAGTAATAGTAGTGTCCTTCTGGATGTAGTCTTTTATCAGGGGTCTCAAACCATCTACTCTTTCCTTGAATAGCCATTTTAAAACCTTTGATGGGGATATCTTTTGGAGGAAAAGTAACGTTTATTAAAGTGCCAAAAGGAGGAGGGTTTTTCAAGAAATAATCTGTAATAAATGGAACATATTTTTCTGCAATGTCATAGTTTGGTTTATCTAGTTCATAACAAGAAAAAGCAATTCCACCAATATTTCTTAAAACAGATTCAATAACGCATCCAACAGTTCCGCTATATAAAACGTTTCTTCCTGCATTAGAGCCTCTATTTATCCCAGAGACTACAAGATCTGGCTTATTTTCTAATAAGACGCTTAGAGCTATTTTTATTGCATCCGTTGGTGTTCCTGTAACTTTCCAAGCTGGAGTATCTTTTTCCCATTTAACATTAAAAATATGCAAGGGTCTAAGCAAGGATGTAGCTAAACCCATTCCAGACTTTTCTCTATGTGGCGCAACTATTGTTAAATCGTAATTATCACTTTGATCTAGAGCATTCCAAAGGTGTTTGATGCCTGGCGCATTTATGCCATCATCGTTGGAAAGTAATATAAATGGTTTTTTTGTCATGTTTTAATCCTTTTTTCTTTTAGCGGTTTTTCTTTAACAAGTGAAAATAGATAAATAGCAATCGAAGATAAAATAAAGCCTGGGATCATAGGTGGCACGTCAATAACTAATTTAGTATTGATAAGAGGCCAAATGCCTGCTGTAATCCCTCCGGTTAAAATTCCCATGAATGCACTTAGTTTGTTCACTTTTCTATAATATAGAGAAATTAATAATAAAGGTCCAAAAGAAGATCCTAGTCCTGACCAAGCATATAATACTAGTTTATAAATAGTGCTTATTTTGAAATAAGCGATAACATAAGCAATTACAGCAACGAATATAACACTTAATCTAGAAGCAATGAGGGTTTGTCTATGAGTAGCATTTTTTTTAAAAAGTCCTTTGTAAAAATCTTCTCCCATAGATGAAGCAACAACTAAAATTTGTGCGGCCATAACATTTGTTGTTGCTGCTAAAATAGCACATAAAATTAAAGCAGCAAAAAAAGGTAGCATTGTTGTTTTAACTAAATCCAAAGAAATGAGCTCTGGATTTTGAAGACCATTTGGAAAGATATATATTCCTATAATACCCAATAGTGTAGATCCGCCAAGAGCTAAAGCTTGCCAAGAAATTCCCACCCACTTAGCTTTTGGCATATCTTTAACATTTTTAATACCCATAAACTTTGTGATGATATGAGGCTGGCCTAAATAACCAAGACCCCAGCCTAGAGCAATAAAAATAATTTCTAGAAAAGTTTTAGCATTAAAAGATGGAAATAAAGATGTTGATAAGTTTTGCATTTTTATAGCCTGCATAATTGGCTCAAATCCACCAACTTTTCCAATTAAAACAATTGGAATATATAAAATAACACCTAGCAGAAAAAATCCTTGAAATAGATCAATCCAAGCAACTGTAGTATATCCTCCTAAAAAGACATAAAAAACAACGATTAAAAGCCCAATTGAGATTCCCATTGTATAGCTAAGCCCAAATAAAGATTCTACTAAAAGACCCATTGCTACCAAACCAGATGTGATATAAATAATATAAAAAATAAAAGAGAGTAATGCTGAGAGAGTTTTTATAATCCCTGATCTATCTTTTACTCTACTCTCAAAGTAAGAAAACATAGTTAAATTATTCATTTTCTCAGTAGCTGATCTAATTTTTGGAGCGATGAATTGCCAATTTAAAAACATACATAAAGTAAGTCCAACAGCCGCCCAGATATTAAAAAGTCCCGTTGTAAAAATTAGCATTGGGTAAGCCATAAAAAGCCAGCTGCTCATATCGGATGCATGAGCAGAGAGGGCAGTTAACCAAAAATTCAATGACCTATTGCCCAAAACAAAAGAGGTATCACTCTTTTGTTTTTTAGAGGTAAATAGCGCTAAAAAAATGATAGCTGTAAAGTAAATTACAAATGTAGAAATTTCTAAAAGTTTCATAAAAAAAACACTTTAAATAACTGATATTAATTAGTTATTTTACTCAAATAAATTGTAGATAGCAAGCTATTTACAACTTAAAGCTTTTTTAGATCCGTATAAAAAGCTAGCTTTTGATAAATTGGATTTGATATTCGGAAAATCTCTTTCAATATCTTTAATTATTTTTTTTACATCATTTCTTTTGGATTTTTGCCCCAGTGGGCATTTACAAAATGTTTTTAAAATCTCATTTTGTTTAGCAAACGTAATAATATCTTTTTCAGAGACATAAATTAATGGTCTTATAATTGTTTTATCGAATTTCTGAAATTTTATCTTAGGTAGCATTGCTTCAAAATCACCGATATGAAAAAGATTTAATAAAAGTGTTTCAATATTATCTTCTCTATGATGCCCAAAAGCTATAGTATCTATATCGTTTTCTTTAGCTATATCAAAAATTAACCCTCTTCTTTTTCTGGAACAGGTATAACAATTAAAGTTTTTTAAACTGTTTTTTTGCTCTTTAAAATAAAGTTTTACATCTATTTCATCGCAAAAAGATTGTAAAAACTTTTTTTCAAAAGAGGCTCCACACGAAAAATCACCATCTATATGAATAGCTGATAAATTAACTTTTTTAAAACCTTTGCCTATAATAGCTTTTAGCATTAAAAGTAGACAAATTGAGTCTTTTCCTCCGCTTAATGCTACAGCTAAGCTCTTTACTTCATCTAGCAAGGAAAAATCAAATAGAGCTTTTCTTACCATACTCTCAATTTTTTTGCCTTTGCCAATAAAAGGATGTGAAACTTTACTTGCTTGCATAATCATTTTTTTAATAAAAAACTTTTTTTTGTTTATTAAATTTTAGCTTCTTTTTCAAACTATTTCAATATAAACTATTAGACTTTTAATAAAAAATATGTTATTATATTTAGAAAATGTAAAATTTATAGGAACGAAATGAAAAAAACAGGCAGAAATGATCCTTGCGTTTGTGGGTCAGGAAAAAAGTTTAAAAAATGCTGCGAGCGAAAAATGATCGGCAAAAAATTTATGGCAACTAAAATTGAAGCTCCAAAAACAACTTCAAACATAGTATCTTTTTTTCAAAGACAAATTACCCAAGTAAATACAAATGATACAACTAATAATCAAACAAACGAAAATACTTTAGCTGAAGGTTCAGAAGTAGAGGTTCCTAAAAAAATAAATGCTACAATCAATGAAAATCAGGATCAAAGTATTTCATTAAATATTGCCGGAGCGCAAAAAAGTTAATAATTCTTGTAACAAACCTAAAATTTTGTTATAAATATTTTTGCTTTTTAATGCTGGTGTAGCTCAATTGGTAGAGCGCCCGACTTGTAATCGGACGGTTGAGGGTTCAAGTCCTTTCGCCAGCATATTTTCGGGGGCGTCGCATAGCGGTCAATTGCAAGGGACTGTAAATCCCTCCTCTTCGGAGTACGTTGGTTCAAATCCAACCGCCCCCATTTCTCTATGAAAACAAGTCATGAAACTCTTCGAAAAATTAAAGTTTAAATTCTTAGATGGCACACTTATGGCACAGTTTGGGATGACAAAAGAGGATAATAAGAGAAAAATTGAGTGTGCTTTTATAAAAAAATAATTTTTTTTAGAGGTATAATCGGTGATTTTGATCTAATCAAATTATATAGAAAATATTATCTATTATGATTCCATGAACTCGACCATGTTTATTTGAAGAAATTTGAAATTGCCAGCCTTCATAACTTTGAAGCTGTTCATGTAAATGAATAAAACCCTTTGGTCTGGTTGTTTTTAACCAATTATGCGTATGATTTCTAATGCTTTTATCTTGTTTAGTTATAAATTCTTTTGCAGTCCAAGAAGAAAGACTTTTTAATCTCTGCATTAAGGATTGGGTATATTTGTTATGAAAAACAGATGGGCATAGTTCTGGGTCAGATGTATCAAAATATTTAAATGAAAAAAATAAAGGAAGGTCTGGTACCTTTGTTTTTTTTAAGCGCCCTTTGTGTTCAGGAAGTTGTTTTTTTTTCATATAAGAGTTTTATAGAAGGATTTCATTGAGTCTTTTGTAATTATTGCGTTAGATGGTTTGTCGATAGGGATGTCTTGTCTAGCATCTTTCCAAGGGAATTCATTATGGGTCATTGATTCTAAGTTTGATGCAGTTTCAATTCCAAAAACATTTACAACTTCAGTTAAATGAGAAATAATTTCATCGTTAGGTATGTTTGGTGAAGATATTTCATCAAGAATAGGTCTCCATTCAGATTTTTTGAATCTTTGGTATTGAGATGGTAAGACAGGACCGTGTACCCAAGCTTCAAAATCTTCAGAGAATAAAGGTTTGTCTTTTAAAGCTAAATACCAAGCTTGTGCGTAATATAAAAGTTTTTGTAATTTAAGATTGGTTAGAACTTCGCCTCGTTCCCTGCATTCAGAGAGGAAGAAGTTAGCTGTGTTTTCTGGAGAAATGATGTTTTTCATAGTTGGGGATCCTCCATTTAGAGTTAATGAGTTAAAGTGTATCACAAATTAAACTCATTAGCTTGCTAATTCATTTATAAGTTTTATATACCAAAAATTTATTTAATGTGCCACTAGTGTGCCATTATAGATGAAAGCTTTAAACAAGCTGTTATAAGTTAATCAATTACTTGTGAATTTCAAGGGATTGTTACTCTCTTGTGTAGGACACAACTACTTTGTTCCTACATATATTTAAATAAGCTTGAAAGAAATTAAATTAAGAATTATTGAGGATATTTTCCAGGACGCCTGCAAAGTCTTCTTGAAGTCCGACTTGATTCGCTTTGCAATTTGAATCGTCCATATTTTAATGAAAGCAGTCCTTTTGAAAGCTCGACGTCACCTGTAGCTGATTACTTTGCAGGCGTTCTGATTATTGGCCTCAAATGAAAAAGTTTAAATTGCCTAAATAAGAACTAATTGGCATAAGAAGGATAATTTACCAAAATATGTTGAGGTATCAGGAAGTAGTCAATCTATATCAATGTATGGAGATAAATCTAAACCTGTAATCGTAGTTGAATCAGAGTTAGATTCTATGCTAATTCAACAGTATGCTTCTCATCTTGTATGTAGTATTGCTTTGGGAGGAGTAAATAAAAAACCTGATCAAGAAATTCATAACATTCTTAAAAAAGCTGCTGTTATTCTTTTGTCATTAGATTATGATGACCCAGGTAAAAGAAGGAATGCTTTTTAGATGAAGCTATATCCTAATGCGTTGCCTTGGCCTGCTCCACAATCTAAAAGTATTGGAGATAACGTGCGTTTTTTCCAAACTGACATATTGAATTGGATCAGAGCAGGATTATCACTTGCATAATCATTGAATATTTATTATTTATAAATAAAATATTTTCTATATAGGATATTAAATTAAAAAAAAAATTCGTATTTAATCAAAATAAGAGTTCTGATATACTTTATCCAAAGTTATAAACTTAAAAATTAATTTAGGAGAAAAATATGTCTATGATTACAGCGCCAGAAGGAATGTCATGTGTTAATACTTTACATGCTTTGTGGAAAAACTCTAAACCAGCTATATTCTTTAATGAATTTCCTGATTCAAGGGCCCCTCAGGAAGCAACTATTTCTACTCCTGAAAAAGTAGCAAAATTATTTAAGTCACAAACATATTTTGATTATGTAGGTGGTCGTATGTTAAAAATAGATTTTGATGAATTTCCTGAATTGCATGTTATATCATATGATAAGGCTTTCGGTACAGATATG
>JAAKFN010000090.1 GCA_011065045.1 Candidatus Anoxychlamydiales bacterium | reverse complement strand
GGAGGACAAGATAGTTCATTCCTTTTTACGATTCGAAAATGGCGAAAAAGTAATGCTTGCAGGAAATATGCTTCTTTCTGATGCAAATTTTATAGGCATCATTGATTCATCCTCACCTAATAATTTACGCAATCCAGCTTCAAGTGAGACCTTTGATGTCCCAATGATTGTTATTCGGGATAAGAACGATGCTGAGAAGTGGGGATTAATTAGATCTGATGAACTGCCATTGCTGCCTGACGACTATAAATTTTCAGATATAATATTAAATACGAAAGAAGGACACATTTTAGATGGGCAGTACAAATTAGGTACGACACTTAACGATTTGGGTAAGGATTGGTACTTGAGTCAATCTTATTTAGAAAATCCTGACTATTTCTTTGAAAAAGATGGTGTCTTCACTCTTAAAAATTGTTATCGCTACATAATGTATTTTACAGGAGAGAATCTAGTGCCGTTCTTACAAGAAAGTATTTATAATTTCGTGCCAGCTATGGCTCACGAGCAATATTTTGTTAAAGAGATAAAGAAAACTAGCGCTTTAAAAGGTTTAGGTAAATTTGAGATACCAACCTTTAAAGAATTTACTGATTTAGATAAGGAAACCCAAGAAGAGCTTTCAGAAATTCTCAGTATTCTACAACAGTTCGGCAACCCATATCTGCCTCTCAAAGACAAAGCTTATAATTACGAGACCATTTCTGATTTAATAATTTCGGAGAATTTCTTTGATAAGGAAACGTCTTTGATAAAGTCACTTCTAAATGATTTAAACCCGACCACTGACCAACTCTCTGATCTATCTTATTCTAGACAAAAAGTCTTTTATAATACCTTGCATGAGTTGTTAATGGGTTATACAGGGAGCTCGACAATTATTAATAGCTACAAAGCTTCATTTAATGATTTGTCACAATTCCAGAATGTCCATTCAATAGTATACACTAATCGAGAATCTGAAGCCGTAAAATCAATGGAAAAGATAATGCCCGCTCTATTGGGTTATAGATTTTGGGTAGCACTCAAATTAGGAATAATAAGTCTGTTCAGAGAAGAGAGTCTGGTTGTTTTCCAACCCATAATCTTTCATTATTCGGTCCTGTATGACTTAATGACCTATAGAAGGATTAATGCATTATCCGCCCAGATTTTAGATTCTCCTTATACTGACGATGCCTTTAAAAAAAGATTTAGAGAAATTCTTTCTTGTGCTTTAATTCTAGGTCATGTCACGATACTTGAGGTAGAGAATAAAGGAGTTGAAGTAATACGCACAAATGCAGGTGATTCATTAATGACAAGTCTCTCTGAAGATGACTACAGTAGACCAACATATCCACAAGATTATGGAAAGCTAAACAAGGCTTTCATGAATAGTTATTTTAAAGATATTCTTTCAGAAGAAATAATTTCTAAAAAAAATATTAATGGCAAAACTGTTATTATGCAAGACTTTTCTAATTTGTTGCAAACGTTAATGAATCCTAAGATTATCAAATCTGCCGGAGATAATTTAGGTATTACTGCATTCAAAGACAATCCTGATGTCTGGAGTAAAAAAGCTATAAATTTCGCTTTCGAAAATATCTTTAGATATTTAATAAAACCCGATGCGAGGCAACAATCAGATCCCACTCAAGCTTTGAATCATCTATTTACTGGTAAATTCCAATTAAGTAAAATCCAAATCACGAATAGGTTACTTTCAGGTATCACTTCTTCCTTTTGGTTAAATCCAATGTATGGTGATATAAATTTAGATTATTATACTTTTATTAAATATTTTGGAAACGATTTTAGTAGAATACAACCCGCGTTATACTACACCCAAACCAATCTACTTAAAACACCTCAGCCTTTATCTGTTAACCAGTTATTTACATCAGAATTTAAGGTCAAAGTTGACCATTTATTCACCAATTTTTATAATATCTTGTCCAGCAAATATGATGACGGTCAAAAATTAACTGCCTTTTTCCACAAAGAAGACTCTCTAGGGTTTCATGCAAAATCTAGAATTTCAGAGTCTCTTGATAAAAGTATACTAAAAAAGTTTGACGATTATATATTGGGAACATCTCTATCATTTCAATTCGAGAAAGAGGGAGGAAAAATAATGAATGATGAGGAATTTCGTCAATTTATAGCGAGCATTTGTTTCTATTTAGTTATGTTTAATGCACAAGTATTTATAAAAGAAGGGTCAAAAAGGTCTTCAGCTTCATATAGTCTTTTTGCTTCTCAGCGGGATTTATTTGATAGAAGCTACATTGTCGGATTAAGTTCTCGTGACATCACATCAAATTTTCATCTAAGTGATACAGGAAATCAAATTCTTGATGAATGGAACTTAGATTGGAATACAAAAAACGGAGTAATTGTTTGGAATTTTGGAGACTGTTGGCCTATCTATTTATTTGGCGACGCAAGAGACCTAATAAGCAAATTTATCGATCATTTTGATGTCGATATGATTGATAGTCTGATCTAGAATTATCTAATCTTTAAGAATTTAAATTTCAATATTTTTTAAGCTTTCTATTTTTTTTGGTACTTCAGGGTTCTTTTTTAGTCGATTATTTCTTAAATCTATATGTTTAAGAGACTTTATTTTAAAGAGATATTTAGGCAAATTTGATAGATAGTTTGAATGAAGATTAAGTCTATTAAGCGAGTTCAATTCACATATTGACTCAGGAAGAATTCTTAATCTGTTATTCGACAATTGTAAAATTTTTAATTTGGTTAATCTTCCAATTTCTTCTGGTAACCATCTTAATTTATTGTCACTCGCCCAGATGGATTCAAGATTTTTCATTCTACAAATTGAATTCGGAAGATATCTCAATTTATTATGACTTAGCCATAGTTCCTTAAGGTTTTTCAATTTGTCTATTCTTCGTGGAATTTCTTTTAGAAAATTGCTCCTTAAGCTTAGAATCCTTAATGCTTTAAATTTCAATATTGAGGTTGGAAATTCATTTAGATCAAATTTACTTAGATCTAATTCCACAATTTTTTTATTTTTTATTTTGATACATTCTAATAGAATTTCTATAATCGGAAGTGGGCTTTCTATTGTTATTTCCTCAGATAATTCCATTAATCTAAACAAATTATCTTGTTTTAACATAAGGTTCAGCCTAACATCTAAAATTAAGTAACCAAGGAGACCTTCGATTTCTAGGAACTCTCTTGTGGTTTTTGTCCCATTTTTATATCGTCTAATTATTTCTCTCTTGAACACTTTTTTAGCTAATGGATCGCCCATCTCTGTTAATTTTTTGAGAAGAGAGAATGCTAAATTGATGTGTAGCAATCGAGTATCGTAATCATTTTCATACCACACTTGCAAGTTGGAGCAATGACCCCAGAACTCCATCTCAGGGGGTATTTCTACTTCTTTCGGACCGCTACCCTCTTGAGATTTGTCCAGTCTTTCAGCAGCGTCATCAATTGACTCGATCTCATCTAAAGATTGAATCTCATCGGTTCGGATGTTCAGCAACAAGTATTTGCACTGACGGAAACGCATTCTGCCTACATAAATAATAGTGCGCTCATCTTCCAACCTTAAAGATAAATACTCATTAATCTCAAAATCTTGCATACTTGATCAATTATTATATTCCTATATATGAATCATGTTGATTAGTCTATTTAAATAATACGACCTTAAAGATTAATTAAAGAATGTCTAGAGATTCTAAAGATTTACAATCTAATTAAATAACTACAAATTCGTATTCAAATTTCGATTTTTTAATGCTTTTTCGACACCTGTTGGTTAATTTTCCAAATGAATGATAAATTATAAAATATTTCATCTAATTTCGTAAGTTAAAGAGTTCTATCCGCTTTCTCCAATCTTTCACCTTGTTTATGGGATGACACCCCTACAAGGATTAGGGAATTTTGTCTATTCAAAGTAATTTAGAAATATTATTGTCAAATTATTTTGAATATCTTGATCTTTCATCAAAATCCTTTTTTTATCAATTTCTCATAATTTCATCATGACAGGTAGAAAAAAAGGGACCAAATTCCAATTTTTAAAGATTTAATTATAATAATGAAAGGTATAGTTGATTTAATGCTAGGACAGATCCAAATCAAATGTCCTCTCTGCGGTAGTTTGAGAGTCTCGCCAAATGGTACCCGTCCAAGGAAGGGCAGAGGGGTAGAAGCTTTTATTTGTAAAAACCCCAATTGCAAGAACGACGACCACAAAACTCCGAAACAGTTCATTCTAACTACCTCACATGAGTTTAAGCGATTAATCTTTGATAAGCTTAAGAGGCTTTACGAAGACTTACTTAAAGACGGTGCAAAAAGCAAGACAATTGCCAAAAAATACAAGGTTTCACCCTCCCAGATCTCTAAATTGCGTGCGGTATTTGTAGAAGCTCTTGATAAGTTAGAAGGGCTCGATAAACTCGTGAAAGTGCCGCAATCCGATAAAACAATCTGCATGGACGAGACGTTCTTAAAAATTGAAAACGGTCCCATTTATATCATTGTTGCTACGGGATATAAAACCCATAAAATTCTCGGTCTGAAAGTTTCTAAGAGCAGAAAAGAAAAAGACATGCGGGAAGTCTTTGATGAAGCCGAAAAAAATACAAAAAAGCCTATCTCTAACGTGATTTCGTATGGATGGGGTGCTACTCAGAAAATGACTAAAAATCTAGGGCGGGAAATAACCCACGTCATTCATAAACACAAAAAACCTTACAAGAAAGTGGTGGTGAGGCATTATTTTTATACAAAAACCCATCGAATAACGCTCGAAATCGGGATCAAAAACGACCTTTTCAAGAAAAGAGGCAGGCGAGTCTTCTATTATGCGATCTTTAAGACGCCACTTAACCAATTAGCGCCTAAGAAGCGAGGCAGACCGAAGGGCTCAAAAAATAAATCCAAGAGCAAGAAGAAATCCGTAAAAATAAAAAAGCCTGGAAAGCGGGGGCTCCTTAAAGTGTTCTATAACGGCAAGCGAGGGTATGTGAATGTCGACCCCTATAGATTGACTCTAAGATTCAGTAAAAACATGGACCCGAAGTTAATAGCTGTATTAAAAGAGCTTTTTGAACTATTTTTCCGAAAGACCTTCCAAAATAACGTGGGAGAGGGCTCTAATAGCGTGCTTCAATCGCTACTCAAGTTCTGCGGGCCCAAGACGATATCTTCATTTGAAGATAAGATACGCGCATTTGTCATGATTAGGAACCAGCCAGAGCTCTTATTAAAAGTACGAATTGATCGGAATGTACGGGATACTCTCATCAGTTGCAACTTAATTACTCCAGAATTAGCCCATTTAATGAATCAGGGGTGTACTCTTGAAATAAAATAAAAAGGGGGTCATTTATAATTTTTCATTCATTTGGAAAATTAACCCACCTGTTTAGAATTCTTATATAAAATCATCATCGTTCTAAAAATTTCATGTTTATTTGGTTATTAACAAGAGTTTTTTACCAAAGCCTATTTTAGTAAGGGGACTTGAAGCTTGCTCAAATGTTTATAGAGTCTAAACATGTCAATTAAATTCTAAAAAAGATTCAATTCCTTTTTTTTAAAAGCTTAGAGTAGCTGTTATTGTCTCATTTCATTTGGAAGAGCTAAAGTTCCCGTTAGCGGATTATTCAATGGATCTTGGCATTATTGTATGGTAAAGTAAATTAGATCGTAGAGTATACTTGGATCTGTATATTGATATTGAAGTTTTTTGATAATTATTTAAAATATTAATTATTCCCTCATCTCTTTAGGTAAACACAAAGTTCCTGTTAAAGGATTATTCAATGGATCTTGGCAGTACATAATCGTAAAATAGATTAGATCGTAGAGAATGTTTGGATCCTCACCGATATCCAACTTATACCTGTAAAGGCTTAATTGGTATTCTGCCTCAGTAATCGGTGGCTCAGCGTAAGAAATGTTGCCAAATACAGATTGAAGCACAGGTTTTAAAAATGGACTGTAAAGAAAGCCGAGTTCTTTAAGTTCATCTTTAATATAAAAGAACATTCGCTGGACAGCTTGAGTCATGTAGCGCACAGGTTCACCTTCAGGACCTAAATATTGCTCAGCAAAATCTGGATCATACATGGCAAGCTTTTCTCTTCCAAGATTAATGGGTTTAAATAGTGAAATAAGTCCCCTCTCGATGGCTCCCTTACGGTTAAAAGTAATTGTCTCTGAGCCAGCATCGGGTACCCAGAAGCCTTTTTGTAGAAGTTTTCTCGCCTTGTAAAGTAGAGCTTGTAAGACTAATCCTAATCCTATCCGTCTACAAATTGAGATTTGTGCGTCACAGATTCGGCATTCGATGGTGTTCCAATCTGTAAAGCAGAACAAGTCGGCAAACCTGCCATCTTCCAAGCTTGCCTTTTGCACGACTTGGAGGAAGTAATTTTGCGAATTTTGGCTCGTATCTGTTAAGTATGGAATATAATGTTTTGGATCATTCCCACTTAACATTGTTGTATTATTCTTAAGACGAAGAGAGCGAACACAATTAGGAGCGGTAATCCTGTTTCCAATTACTTTGATTTCATCTGTAGGTTTATTGTTAATTATCGGGGAATTACAGGATAACGCAATTAAATGGGGGATAAAATTCCGAATCATGCTGTATCCTTGGGCTTTTTCTAGTTCAGATCCAAATGTACCGAAGTGGTGATGGTCCGCCTGGGAGAGCCCTCTCATATACTCTTTAGACGATGGATTTATGCCTGAAGCGATAATATGCAGATCTTTTGGTAATGTTGCCTTAGCCAATTGGAATAGCATTGAACACCAATATGCGAGCTCCTCTACAAAAATGCAGGGCGGACATACGAGCTCTAAAATATATGTGATTGCTGTTACATTCCCATCCCTAGCAAAAGTATCTATATCTACAGATGTATCTCCTAATTGATAACGAATTTGCATGGCATACCCTTTTTCAAGATCATCGCGT
>JAAKFN010000009.1 GCA_011065045.1 Candidatus Anoxychlamydiales bacterium | reverse complement strand
TCTAGTATCATTTAAAGTAAGATTTTCAACTTTGATATAACCCAAATGAGGTAAAAATATCTTTTTCTCTCTAACTATGAATCCATTTTGTGAGGATATAGTTTTTATTGAACTTATTAAATCTTCTCTTTTAGGGTGATATATCTCAATATTTAAAATATCGTCTTCTTGAACTAACTCTTTTTTTTCTTCCAGTAGATTCTCATCGAACTTTTCTACCTCTTTTCCCTGCATCTTTAAAATAGCTGTTTTTCCTTCATTTATTTGATTAGATGCTAGTACAAAATCTTCAACACCTTCCATTTGAGATGAGTTTCTATAAGAGCATGAAGTAAAAAGTAAACAAATTAAAAAAATATTTTTAAAGTTTTTAAAAAACATATAAATTAAAGTCACAATATTTTAAAGTAAGCTTCTAATTATATACTTTTAATAAGAAAAAATAAAACAAAAATGAAAAATGTCTTTGTTACAGGAGCTGCGGGCTTCATTGGCTTTCATTTATGCAAGCATCTAAAAAAAAGAGATGATTTTGTAATAGGCCTAGATAATTTCAACTCATACTATGATGTAAACTTGAAAAATTTAAGAAAAAAAATCTTAAATGATTCTGGCATTGAAGTTATAAAAGCTGACATCAATGATAAGGAAATTTTAAAAAAAATAATCAAAGAAAATAAAATAACACACATTGTTCATCTAGCAGCTCAAGCAGGTGTTAGATTCTGTTTTGATAATCCAGAGGCTTATGTTAATTCTAATATAGTTGGTTTTGTAAATCTTTTAGAGGTTTTGAAAGATTTCAAAGATATAAAACTAATTTTCGCATCTTCTTCTTCTGTTTATGGATTAAATGATAAAATTCCATTTAGCCCAACAGATAAAACAGATAGACCAACAAATTTATATGGAGCTACTAAAAAAGCAAATGAATCTTTAGCTTTTGCTTATCATCATATTTATAAAATACCGATGATTGGTCTTAGATATTTCACTGTTTATGGTCCTTTTGGTAGACCTGATATGGCATATTTTAAATTTACCAAAAACATAATAGAAGAAAAAAAAATAGAAATTTACAACCAAGGTGAGATGGAAAGAGATTTCACATATATAGATGACATAATTGAAGGGACTATTTCAGCTGTAGATAAAGCTAAATCTTTTGAAATTTTTAATTTAGGTAACAACACTCCAATCAATCTTCTAGACTTTATCTCAATCATTGAAAAAAAACTTGGAAAAAAAGCTATTAAAATATTTAAGCCATTTCAAAAAGGAGAGATGTTATCTACCTTTGCTGACATCAAAACATCTAAGGAATTCTTAAACTATAATCCCAAAACTAATATTGAAGATGGAATAGAAAAGTTCATTGATTGGTATACAAAAACTTACTAGTTTTTCTAAAATAACTCTAAAAATAAGCCAAAAATTCGTTATAGTCATGATTTTTTCATTAAATTAAGCATCTAATTATCAATAACTTAAATGAAAAATAATTCTTTTTATTGATTTTACTCAATGCATTGAGTAAAATAACTCAATAGACTGAGTAAAATAATTTATTATGAAAAAACGCCCTATATTTAAAGAAATTTTTAAAAGGATGAAAGAGCCGAGGAAATTCATGCAGGTTCTTTTAGGGCCTCGCCAAATTGGAAAAACCACCCTAGCTGTTCAAATCAAAGACGCACTTAAAATTGAATCCTTTTATATCTCTGCAGATACCGCTACTTTGCAAGATATTGTTTGGTTAGAGACTCAGTGGAAAATAGTTAGAGAAAAGATAAGAAAAAAACCTGGTCTTCTCATAATTGATGAAATTCAAAAAATCTCCGATTGGTCAAACATGATCAAAAAGCTTTTTGATGAAGATACACAAAATAAAGTTAATTTAAAAGTTATACTATTAGGTTCTTCTCCATGGTTAATGCAAAAAGGATTAACAGAGAGTTTAGCAGGACGTTTTGAGATAATTCCAATAACTCATTGGAATTATAATGAAATGCACTCTTTTTTTAACTGGAGCTTAGATAAATTTATCTATTTTGGGGGATATCCAGGCCCTGTTAGTTTTGCTAATGAAAAAAACATTTCTAGATGGCTCAATTACATTAATGATTCTTTAATAGAAACTACTATTTCTAGAGATATTCTTTTGATGTCTCAAGTTAACAAACCTGTTTTGCTAAGAAGATTATTTCAATTAGGCTGCTCCTACTCCGGACAAATTTTATCTTATCAAAAAATGCTAGGCCAACTTCAAGATGCAGGAAATACAACTACTCTAGCTCACTATTTAGAATTATTAAATGGCGCTGGTATTTTGGCTGGATTAAATAAATATGCAAATCACAAAGTAAGATCTCGATCATCTAGTCCTAAACTTCAAGTATATAATACAGCCTTAATGAGCGCGCTCAGTTCAAAAACTTTCGCTGAAGCTAAAAAGGATAAAGGATTTTGGGGCAGGTTAGTTGAATCTGCTATTGGAGCTTATCTTATAAATGAGATTAGAGGAACCGGAATCGAATTATACTACTGGAGAGAGAGCAATATGGAAGTAGATTTTGTTTTAAAAAAAGGTGATTTTGTAACTGCTATCGAAGTCAAAAGTTCTTTAAAAAAAGAAAGATTATCTGGCTTAGAGGCTTTTGAAAAAGCATTTAAACCAAATCGTTTACTTCTTGTGGGAAATTCAGGAATTCCAATTGAAGAATTTTTAAAAACCCCAATTGAGCATTGGGTTTCAAAATAATTTATTTCAAGAGAGTTTTAAAAGCTTTAAATCCTAATAAATTTAGAAGGTCTAATAAACTTTAAAATAAAATCTTGCAAAAAGAAAAAAATAATGCTACTTCGATTAATAGAAGAGAAAATCAAATTAGAAAAAAAATGAAAGATTTAAAAATTGTTAGAGTACACAAAAATAACTTCAAAGATTTAGTTTTGATGATTAAAAAATTAGCAAAATACTTGAAGCAAGAGGCTCCTGAGCCAAAAGCATTTCAAAGATTAAAAAAGGGTCTATTAGCTCGAAATCCCCAATGTGAAGCATATATTGAAACTTTTAAAGGCAAGCCTGTAGGATGCGTAATTTTTTATATAGCTTATGCTAGCTTTTTAGGAAAACCCACCTTATTTTTAGAAGATTTATTTGTTTTAAAAGAAAAAAGGGTTCAAGGATTTGGAAAAAATTTATTTTTATTTTGTGTTAAAAAAGCAAAAGAAAAAAAATGTGGTAGAATAGACTGGAGAGTACTACAAAGAGATCAGAATACAATAAATTTTTATAAAAAATTTGGAGCAAAACAAGCCAGAGATTGGTCTATCTATAGATTAGATGAAAAAACAATAAATGCCATAAGTAAAAAAAAATCATAAAAAGCTCAAAAACAAAGCTATTTTTTTAACTCTAATTATTTAAGACAAACTTAAAAGCTTTCGGCAAATACTCAATAACATCTGTTGCTATTAATGAATATGAAGTTTTTTCTTTAGTTGCAATTTCAGCAGCTTTAAAATGCATGTTCACTGCTAAAACAGCTGCATTATAAAGATCTAACTGTTGAGAAGCAAAAGATGCGATCATCCCTGTTAGAACGTCTCCTGTGCCAGCAGAAGCTAGTCCTGGATCTCCTCCTAAAATAGTTAGAGGATCTTTTTTAGGATGAAAAATTATAGTTGGATATCCTTTTAAAACTACAATCACGTTTTTCTCTTCAGAAAACTTTTTAGTTTTCTCAATTAATTCTTCATCCGCAATTTCTTTTTCAATTTTAAGAAGTCTTTTCATTTCATTTTTATGAGGTGTTAAAACACTATCTTTTGGAAGGATCATTTTTAGATTATTAGCTAAATGAAAAAGGCTATCAGCATCTAAAATAGTTTTTTTATTAATTTTAGGGAGAATTTTAAATAAAAAATCCTCAACTTTTTCATCTCTACCAAGGCCGGGCCCTACAAAAACAGAGTCTGCTTTAGAAATTATTGCTAAAATTTCTTCAATATTTTCAAAATCAATAACTATGTTAACAAGCTCGTAAAAAGAAGAGGGTATCTCTTTTTGAGTTATCATTTTTACAATACCAGATCCAGATCTAAGAGCTGCTAAGCTAGATAATTTTGCAGCTCCATACATGCCCTCTGATCCTGCTATGCCTATTACAAAACCAGCTTCGTATTTGTGTCTTTTTTTATCAATTTTCGGAAGCAGATTTTTTAGATTTATTTTATCCATATATTCCAACTTAATTTTTGCTAAGCTTTTATATTTTTCATCAAGCCCAAAATCTACATATATCAAATTACCGATATAATTTGGACCATCATTAATAAAAAAACCTAATTTTGCAAGTCCTAGGTAAATTGTGATATCAGATCTTATTGCTGTAGGAGAAGTTTTTCCTGTATTTCCATTTAAACCGGAGGGAATATCTATCGATACAATTTTTAGATTTAACTCTTTTGATTTTTCATTTGTTTTATTTACTATATTCAATAAAAATCCTGAGAGTTCTCCTTTAAAACCAGTTCCTAAAATAGCATCTAAAATAAAAGTCTTTTTTTTGTTTTCGTTTCCTTTTTCATTTTCCTCACCGTCTTCAAATACCAAATCATCTATATTTTTTACAAAAGTAACCTTCCCGTTTTTTTTAATAAAATTATCGTATTGTTTTTTTAAAAGTTTAGATGCTTCATCTATCGGAAAAAGCTGAAATATTTTTACATCATATCCATTTTCTAAAAGATGTTTTGCTACAACATATCCATCACCAGCATTGTTTCCTTTCCCAGCTATTATTATTATCTTATTTGGAAGTTTTTTTTCTTTGATAAGTTGTATTAAAATTTGAAAAATTCCTTTTCCAGCATTTAGCATATACTTTTCATCTGAAATACCATCTAAATATGCCAAAGCTTCGACTCTAGCCATCTCTAGAGCAGTAACAACTCTCACTCTAATTCCTGTTTAATTTCTCTAAGCATCAGAAGTTTTACAACATTTTTTGCATCTATTTTATCATATAAAACAGCTTTTACAGCTTGAGTGATTGGAGTTTGAATATTATTGTTTCTAGCTAGCTCTAAAGCAGATATACAAGTATAAGCCCCTTCTACTACCATCCCAATTTTTTCTTTTGCATCTTTTATACTATACCCCTTTGCAATGAGTCCCCCAAACTGATTGTTTCTACTAAATTTTGAAAGACAAGTAACGCAAAGATCTCCCATTCCAGAGAGTCCATTTAAAGTCTTTGGTTTGCCGCCTTTAGTAGAGATTAATTTTTTCATTTCATGAAGGCCTCTTGTCATTAAAGCAGATTTTGCATTATCTCCAAATCCTAACCCATCTGAAATCCCACAAGCAATTGCTATGATATTTTTCATAGCTCCCCCAAAAGATACTCCTAAAATATCATCATTTGGATAAACCCTAAAATTTGGAGAGTTAAATGCTTTTGCAATTAAATTCATTGTATCAATGCTATAGGAAGACGACACAACAGAAGTTGGTAAATCTTGAATAACTTCATTAGCAAGAGAAGGCCCTGATAAACATCCAATATATTTTGCGTTATCAAAGCCAAATATTTCTATTAAAATCTCTGGAAATAACATATGGGTATTTTGCTCTAGACCTTTAGAGGTAATAACGATTGGGCAGTCTATTTTTATTAAACTTTTTATATGAGAAAAAACAGATCTAATTCCAAGAGATGTAACGCTCTCCACAATCATATCCACATCTTTAATAGCATCTAAGATATTATCTGTATAAAAAACTTTGTCAGGAATTTTAAAATCTTTAAGTTTTGGATGTTTTCTTGTCTCTTTTAATCTTTTTATATTCCCTGGGTTTCTATCCCAAACAATAACCATGTGACCATTGTTTGCTAATAAAGAAGCTAGCGCCGTTCCCCAAGCTCCCGCACCTAAATATCCAATTTTCATAAAATTACCTATTAAAAATTAAATTATAGCTATTTTAACACACTTGAGCTTGCTTTCTCAAGTAGGAGTAATTTTTCTATATTTTGAAGAGATGTTTTGTCTTTTAAAGGAGCATAAAAATCATCAAAATCAGCTTGCATAGTATTTACTTTACCAATATATTCAAAACCCTCAAATATAAAGCTTTCCGCTTTAAAAGCAAGAATCTCAGTGTCATTTTTAACTCGTTTTTTGACAAAATGATATTTTAATTTAACATTTTTTAGTTCTTGAAAAGCTTCTAAATTTATAAGATAAATTCCTGAGTTTGAAAATTTAAAATTCAATTTTTTAAAATTTAAATTTTTATTTAGATGGATGTATTCAATAATTTTTATTTTACCATCTTGCAAGCCTATTGCCCCTTGTTTTTCATCTAAACTTTTTCTTTCCATGCATTTTATCGTTACGTCACTTTTATTATTTACATGAAAACCAATAAAAGCATCATCGAAAGGATCTAACAAAGGATTATCGATAGGGACAGTGCTGATATATTTAATCTTTTTAGTTTTGTATTTAAAAAAAATGTTAGATTCACAAAAACTTTTAAAAATAGATCCATTTCCATCCGGGGCCTTTAATATTTTATCATTATCAGTAATCCATGATCCTTTTTCATCTAAAAATGGAGCTGATGGTTGCTTAAAAAAATCGATTTGATCTTTTTCGAATCCAAAATTTTTGTTTTTTTCAAAAAAGCTTATAATTTCTCTTCTATTTATTTCAGATGTCATAATACTAAGATAGAGTTTGATATTTAGCTTTTCTTGTTTTGATTTGATTTTATCTAAAAGATGCTCAAAAAGAGTTTTATTACATACCTTGAAAAGACCTTTAGCTTTATCAAATCCTAGCCTGGTCCCCTGACCTGCTGCTAAAATTATTAGAGCAACTTTTTGCTTTTTTAAAGTTTGCACACCTTTTTTTAAATCTTTTTCATTTGCTTTTTTTGAGATTTTTAAAGGTTTTATATTATCGCTATCAAGAACCTTATCGTATTTTTTTAAATCACGTTTATTAGAAGTTTTAAAAGCTTTTTGTTTTTTTAAAACATCTAAATCTAAGGAAAAAATCTCCCTTAGAAATTTTTTCTTTTTAGGAATTGAAAGTTTTTTAAATTTTTCAACCAAACTAGTTTGGTTGTTTCCTTTTAAAAACTTTTCAATGTCTAAGGGATAGATTTCTTTTATTAGCTCATCAGGTTTTAAGTTTTGAAGACCTTTTTCAAAAACAAGTGGTAAATACATGAGATTTTTATTTGGAGACTTTACATTTTGTTTGATCACGCCAACATCTTTTGATCCCCAAAGAGCTATTAATTTCATTGGGCTATCAATATCTAAATAATAAAATAAAGATAAAAGCCCTGAATCTAAAGATATAAAATAATCACATCTATTTTTTAAAATTGATAAAGCCTCCAAAAGAGTAGTTTTTCCTCTTAGATCTAGGATATTTTCAGAATCAAATTTTTCTTTTTTTTCAGTTCCTAAAAGCACAAAAACAGTATCACTCTGGGCTTTTGAAAAAAGCTCTTTAAAATACTTTATTGGATACTCTCTCCATGGACTATGCTTTGTTTCAATACTCGGCTGCACGGCTATTACTATTTTGTTTTTAGGAAAATTAAATTTATCCGCTAATACATCAAAATCTTTTTTCCACTTAAGCTTGGGTGTTATAGTAGATATTTGCCATTTAACCCAGTAGTTTGGATCTACCCTATCTATGATAACATCATATTTTTTATGATCAATATTTAGCAAATTTAGAGTGTGGTAAATATCAAAGGGTACATATCTTTGCCAAAAAGAGACTTTTATAAAATCAATGCCATCTAATAGCTCAAACGCTCCACTTAAATCTTCTCTAATTAAAAAAGTAATTTTTGCATCAGGGATATACTCATAAATTCTGTATACAACAGCAAAAAGCCCTAAAGATATATCCCCTAAAGCTCTATTCCAAGCTAAAAGAAAAGTTTTTTTATTCTCTTTTTTAGCTTTTTTTAAAAGTGCATCTAAAGGGTTTTTTTTGATTTTTCTTTTAATTTTTCTGAGCATTACTTTTTCTTTAAAATATCTATACTTTTATCAAAAACTTCATCGACAGAAATTTTTAGCATACATCTAAAATCGATTGGACATACTCTTTTAAAACAAGGAGAGCATTTAACTTTTTTATTAATAACTATAGATTTTTCACTATAAGGGCCTGTTAAAATATCCGAGGTAGAGCCAAACAAAGCTATTTGATCAATATCAAAAGCAGCAGCTATATGCATAGGCCCTGAATCATTTGTTAAAAATAGATCTAATTGACAAATCAAAGCTGCAAGCTCTCTTATAGTTGTTTTTCCAGCTAAATTGATAATTCTATCAGGCATATCTAAACATATATTTTTTATCTCTTCTCTGGCTGAAAAATCTCCTAAAAAAACTATGAAATTTTTCTCATCTACGCAGAGCTTTTTAGCTAACTCTTTGAACCTTTCAATTGGCCAGCATTTAGCTTTTCCATATTTTGCAACTGGATTAATTCCAATTAATCTTTGATTATCTTTATATCCTCTTTGATATAAAAGCTCTTTAGCTCTTTCAATTTCTTTTTTATCTACATAAATTTTAGGTTTAGTTTTAGATATGTCTATATCTAAAGGTTTGAGCAGTTTTTTATATTTTTCTATTTGGTGAATTTCCTCTTTTGGATAAGCAATAGATTTCTTTAACATAAAGCTTCTGAAATCTTTTCTAAAACCAATAATATTTTTAACTTCACCTTGATAAAAAAGCCATGCAGAAGAAAAGGAATTAGTAAGTAAAATACCTAAATCGTATTTTCCCTCTATTAAATTTTCTATTATATTTTTATTCTCTTTTCTTCTTAAAAAAAGCTGCTTAACTTTTTTAAAACAAAAAAGCTCATTAATATTTTTATCTTTTTTTAAAAGATCACAAAGTGGCTTTTGAGCCATTGCTGTAATAGTTGCATCGGGGAACTTTTGCCTAAGATCATATAAGATTGGAGCTGCCATAACAAGATCTCCCACCCAGTTTGGCATCCTTACAATAATATTTTTATACTCTGTCACTTTCTCTTTTTCCCTTTTTAGATATTATCGCATATTTTAAGTTTTTTTTAAAATTAAAGCGTTTTTTTTGGATTTGTGCTATTAAAAGTATATTAAGGATAAAAATATTTAAATGGCAAAAGACACACAAATTATTCTAGGAATAGATCCAGGAACTAAAATCACTGGCTATGGTATTTTAAGAGTCCATAATAATCAATATCAAGCTTTAGATTTTGGATGTATTAAACCTCCATATAAATTGGAGCTTTCTAAAAGATATTATATCATCTTTGATTCAATAGAAAAACTAATTCAAAAATACAAACCTACAGCCTTAGCAGTAGAGACGCAATTTGTACAAAAAAACATTCAAAGCGCAATAAAACTTGGTATGGCAAGAGGATGCGCAATTATCGCTGCTGAAAAAAATTCTACTCCAATCTTTGAATATGCTCCAAGATCTGCTAAGCTAGCTGTTGTTGGAAAAGGATCAGCATCGAAAGAGCAAGTTGCAAAAATGCTTATGATGCTACTTAATCTACAAATAGATAAAATACCAGAAGATGCAGCAGATGCGCTTTCTTTAGCAGTTTGCCATGCAAATAGAATTAATTTTGCAAATAAAATAAGGATCTAAAAATATGTATGAATATATAAAAGGAAAACTAATTGAAGTTGACACTCAAAAAGCTATTATTGATGTAAATGGAGTAGGATATAAAGTTTATATCCCAGCTTCTATTTATCAAGACCTGATAAATAAAGATCAAATAACTTTGCACACCTCATACGTTGTAAAAGAAGATTCTCAAACCCTTTTTGGATTTTTAACAAAACTTCAAAGAAATGTCTTTGAGATGTTAAGAACAGTATCTGGAATAGGCGCTAAAACTGCTATTTTATTACTAGGACACTTAGAGATCGATAATTTACATATTGCTATTCAAAATGCAGATATCAGACTTATTAGCAAAGTTCCTGGCATTGGAAAAAAAACAGCTGAAAGACTTATTTTAGAACTCAGAGACAAATTCAAAAATTTAAATCATAAATATAGCGATGATGCTACTTTAGATAAAAAAGCTACGATTGCATCGGATGCAATCGCAGCTTTAATGAACCTTGGATATAACCCATCTCAAGCTCAAAAGGCTGTAAAATCAGCGATCCAAGATTTAGATGAAGTTGATCTTAGCTCTTTAATTACGCAAGCACTCAGATCGATTTAACCTTTTAAATACGCTGTTATCAATTTTGTTGCTACAAATTTATTAATAGGGTCTTCCATTTCATCCCTAACTCTTTTCGCTTCATCTGCATTACCATTTTTTAGATAAGCATTCACAAAAAATACCTCAAAATCTTCTATATCCCAATCATCACCAAAGTAATTTATAAGGTATTCAGCCTCGGCAATTCTATTTAAAGAGACAAATATTTCTGCTATGTTAAAAAGAGAGTCTTCATAATCATAGGGAATATTTTTTAGAGCTTCTTCAAAGTTATTTTGGTAAATATTTAAAATGAAATTAGCCGCTAATTTAAACTCTTCATCATTAGATGCTAAAACATACTTTTGAAAATCCTGGATTTTCTTTTCTCTAGCAAAGTAATCTACAATATATAACTGAGCTTCTGTTTTAATATAGCTTGAAGAGATCATCTCTATTACTCTTTTAGCGTTTTGGATATCGCCTATTCTAGAGTAATGTTTTACAATCAATTTCAAATCATAATCTCTATAAAACTCATCTTGAATATTTAAATTTAAAACTAATTCTTCAGCTTTTTTAAATTCATTATTTTTGAGAAGAGCGATAATTAATTGATCTGTAATTTCTGAAAATTCATATATATCATCTTCATCATCTAAATCATAGTCCATCATTGAATATATTCTAGTAGCATCCTTAATTTGATTTTTTATAAGATAGCCATCAAAAAGGCCTTCTAATGCCATGTTTTTAACCCAAGTAGATTTCATGTTAAGAGCAGTACTTTCAGCCGACTCAATATCATTTCTTAAAATCTCTTTTTGCATTAAGAATATTTTTTCAAAGTCTTCAAAACACTCTACAAAATTAATGTCTACATCGAAATTTGAAAGAAAGTAATCTAAAGTTAGATTCACATCACAATCTAAATCGCTCATTGCATCTAGATACATATCTTTAACATTATCGAAAATATTTTGTAGATGTTCATACATTCTATTACCAAAAGCAGAATTCATTATTCTATTTTCAATTTCCATCTCTACAAAAACTCTATCACAATCAAGAGGTGGCCTTAAGATTTCAATAGGCATTTCAACTGGCACAATTTTATTGTTTGAATTTTTCCAAGCCATTTTGAATTCTCTACTAGGTGGCTGCCCTTGACGATGTAACCTGGTAGATACTTTTTTGTCCTTTAAGTTTTTCTTTTTTGAAAAGCTTTGAAATTTAAAAAGATGATTTTTGTTTTTCTTTGTATTTTCTATATCCCCATGGGCTAGATTCATGCTAAAAAACATAGTGATTAATACAAAAAAAATAACTCTTAATTTAGATAACATAACTTACTCCTTTTTTTAAAAGTAAGATGCTACTTCATCTGTTAGTTTTATTGCAAATTTTTAAGCTAGATGTTAAAATTTATCTTTTTCGGATTTTTAAGAAAGAATTAATTGCTTTAGTTATTAAAGAGCAGAAAAATAATTATATATCTAAATTAATGGTTACTACAAGTCCATTAAATGTTAAATCGTTTCTAGCAACACTTTTAAATGCACTTGGATCTATATCCATAGGTCTTCTAAGTTGATTCATAGACCACCACTGCTGAAATTCATAGCCTACTTTTAATTTTGCCTTTATAGTTTTTTTATCAAACATTTTTGACCACGTAAAACCCAATCCTATTTTAGCATTAGGTATAACTTTGAAAAAACTATCGCTTAATTGATAATGATAAATCGTTAAAGTTTGAGCTATTTGAGAAATATCAAATTTTGAAAAAAGGAGTGCAGATAAAACATTTGCATAAAGGGTGAAATTTTTACCTATTATAAATTCAGCATCATATCCAGCTTCAAGACCAATACCCCAAAAATCATTTTTATTGTAAACATTGTGTTTTCTGTTAATGGTATAATATCTCAAATGATAATCTTGATCTATCCACGCAGCTTGAATACCTACTTTTGGACTAGAAATAAAATATCGACTCACATGATATGGTTTTGAGATATTCATATCTAATGCATTGAAATCTCCAGATATTCTAGAAGATGCTCCTGTTAAAGATCCAGTCTCTGGAGGTAAAAACAGCCCTAAAAGTCCATCAGTTCCCGGTTGCGCAATACTATCATCTTTAAACTTTATGTATGTCCATCCTATATTTATATAAAATATATCATTATCATAACTAAGATTAACTCTAAATCCTGGATTAAACTCTAATTTTTCTTTTACTGTTGTCATTTCATTCACATTAATAGCATATTCTAGTCCTTCTTCATAAAAAGCCATCCATAAAAAACTAGCCGACATCGAAAAGTTTTTAGGACACTCTAAAGATGTATCTTTTGGATACGCAAAAGCAAAAGGACCTGGCTCTATTTTTTCGCAGCAAGCATCGTTTGAGATACACGGATCTTTTTCAATTGAAAAAGCCTGCATAGAAACAATAGAGAAAAAACTCACTATAAAAAAAAGGGGGAATTTCATAAAACGCCTATTTTATTATCTTATTTCAACATATAAAATATTAAAATTAATTTATATATATATATATTATCTATATCCAAATTTCATTGAGGAAATTCTCGATTTAAAAGATAAAAATCTATATCACATCAATTTTTTTTGATTTTCAGATATTGGAAACAAAAGCAACTTTTTCAACAAACATGCGATAATTAACAGATTTTAATTAACAATTATATTTACTATAGATTATAAAACTCAGTAAATAGTAAAATGAGCTTATCAAAATTATAATATTATAAAAAATGATAAATCAAAAAGAGACAATTGCAGCTATTTCAACTCCAATTGGAGAGGGAGCTATATCTTTAGTGCGCCTATCTGGAAAAGACTCAATTGCTATTATCAATAAAAAATTTTCAAAAGATGCAACAAAATTTAAAGATAGAACAGCCTACGTAGGAAAAATTTTAGATAGCAAAAAAAACGTAGTAGACGAAGTTATTTTAACTCTTTTTAAAACACCTAATTCCTTTACAGGAGAAGATATTGTAGAGATAGCATGCCACGGTGGTAGATTAATCACTCAAAGAGTTTTTGAAGAAGTATTAAATGCGGGAGCTAAACCATCCGGTCCTGGCGAGTTTACTATGAGAGCTTTTTTAAACAAAAAAATAGATCTTACGCAAGCAGAGGCTATTCAAGATTTAATCTCTGCAAAAAATAAATTCGCTCTAAAAGCAGCATCGAATCAACTATGTGGGCATCTATCACATGAGATTAAAAAATTTCAAAAAGTTTTGATTGATATTGCAGCTATAATGGAAGTTTCTTTAGATTTTCCAGAAGAAGGCCTCGATGATATAGAAACTAAATCTTTAATCGATGATATTAAAAATGTTTTAAACTCCATGCAAGAATTATCTAATACATTCGAGGATGGAAAAATTATAAAAGATGGGGTTAGCATCTGTATTGCTGGCTCTGTAAATGTTGGAAAATCATCACTTATGAACGCTATTTTAAAAAAAGATAGAGCGATAGTGACTAACATATCTGGAACTACAAGAGATGTTTTAAAAGAGGATATTAAACTAAATGAGATGTTCTATGAGCTTGTAGATACAGCGGGTATCAGAAAGACTACATGCGCCATAGAACAAGAAGGAATCAAAAGATCTAAAAAAGAGCAAAAAAGCGCAGATATTACTCTACTTGTTTTAGATGCATCTAAAAAATTATCTGAAGATGATTTAGTTTTTATGAAAAGCTTAAATAGAAAAAAAACAATAGCAATTTGGAATAAAATCGATATATCAGATCCTCAAGAAAAAGTAGATTTTGAAAATGTTGTAAAAATCTCTGCAAAAAATAGAACTGGTTTAGATAACCTATATAAAATGATTGAAAAAATCACTTTCAAATCTAAAATTTCTAATGATGAAATTTTCATTACAAAAAAAAGACATAAACTTGCTTTAGATGGAGCTATTTCTTATTTAAAGAAAGCACTTAAAGATTTAGAAAAGAGTATCTCTTTTGAATTCATTACAATCGATATTAAATCTTCTTTAAAAGAGCTTTCAAAAATAATCGGCTTTGATTTAACTGAAGATATTTTATCATCAATCTTTTCAAATTTTTGTATTGGAAAATGACAAAAAAAGAAAAAGCAAAAATCGTTCAAAAAATATTAGATGAGTATTTCCCAAACCCTAAAATCCCTTTAAAACACACAAATTTATATACTTTTTTAATAGCTGTTTTACTCTCAGCTCAAGCAACCGACAAAAAGGTAAATGAGATAACCCCAAAAATTTTTGAAAAAGCTGATACTGCCAAAAAAATGCTAAAATTTTCCGAGAAAGAGTTAGAGAAAATTCTCAAACCAATTGGTCTTGCTCCTAAAAAATCAAGAGCAATTTTATCTCTTTCAGAAATTTTAATAGAAAAATTTGAATCTCAAGTCCCCTCTACTTTTGAAGAATTAGAAAGCCTTCCAGGCGTTGGTCATAAAACAGCTTCTGTAATAATGTCTCAAGGCTTTAACAAAACAGCATTTCCAGTTGATACCCACATTCATAGATGTGCAAAAAGATGGAAATTATCAAATGGTAAAAACGTAAAAAAAACAGAAGAAGATTTGAAGAAAATTTTTCCAAAAAGCTCTTGGAAAAAGCTGCATCTTCAAATCATCTATTTTGCTAGAAAATATTGCCCTGCAAAAAAACATATCATTAAAAATTGCCCGATTTGCTCTAAGATCTCAAAAGATAGAGGTTAAAAAAAATATTTAAAAGTTATAATCTAATGATTTGATTTTAGAAACAAAGAGTTTTTTTTCATGAAATTTTACATAGCAACAAGTTTAGCTAGAGCAAAAGATCACAACATTGTTAGAGATGCCCTAATGGATCTTGGTCATACTTTAACTTATGATTGGACTACACATGGAAGTGTTAAATGCACCACTCCAGAAAAATTAAGGTTAGTTTGCCAACAAGAATTGTTAGGAATAAAAAGGGCAGATCTTTTAATTGTTTTAATCCCAGGAGGTTTTGGCACACATGTTGAACTAGGAGCTACAATAGCTACCAATAAGAAGATAATTTTATTTAGCTCTGAGGAAAAATATTTCCTTCCCTGCAAAGATACATGCGCTTTTTACCATGATCCTAGCTGTAAACACATAGTCTCATCTCTGAGTAATTTAAACCCGCTTTTTAATGCAATTAATGCTGCTGAAAAAGAAAAAACTTTTGCTAATATTTAGATTACAGGTTATCTCGGGTGTACAAAGTTTTGAATTTAGCATCTAAACTTTTTGGCTTTTTATCTTCATCTGAAGTAATAATATTTCCTACTGAAATCACAAAATTATTAAATTTGTCAGATTCACCTTCGATATTTATTACATCTACAAAAAGTCTCTTTTCTCCAATCTTATAAGAAATAGTGCCCCAAGCAATTTTTCTTTTTAAATTTTTTACACGCAAAACAACGTTTATATTTTTTTTATATAGTTCACTTTGCATAGGCTGAGATATCTCTTTTTGAGGATTTTGTAATAAATAAGCAGCTCCATCATCTGTAAGAAGATATGATTTGATTTCCATTTTTTTGGTATATCCCATATCTATTTGTCTCCATCTTTGAAAAAAGATGGGGCTTTCCCCTTTTACAGCTTTGGTGATATCTACTCCTAGATACAATAGAGCGATGATTATTAAAAAAATAACTATGCACTTTTTGTGTTTTTCCATGGCTTTTTGTCCTCATATATTATCTTTTTTTTATGAATATTTTCGAAATTTGTCAAGAATTTACTTTAATTAAAAATAAATCCTTTACTATTAATGAGATATTTCCTTTGAATAAAACTCAAAAATATAATTATTTTTACTACAAATAAATCGTTTCTAATTATTAAACTATATGATATAATTACATCATTAAATATAATAATTAATTTATTAAAAAGTAGGTGATGCATGAGTAGTACAGGTCCAGTGGGTTTATCAAATGAAGTGTTCGAAAGAGCATTTAAAAATGAATTAGAAAATAACAGAGATCCAGAGGTTGTTTTAGATATTTATAATATGGGTTCAGGTTCTCTAAAAGTCTCTTTAATTAAATTGTGTAATTCTGATAGAGAGACACTTCTTCACCTTTTGGCAAATCAAATCCTTGCAAACCAAGAAGATGAAGAAGACACTAGTTCCCTTATAGAGAGCGCTTTTGAAATATTATCAACAGAGGACTTAAAAAAAGATTTAAAAGAACTAGTTACCTGTCAAGACGCAGACTCTTTTAGTTTTCTTGATTCCGCTATTTTTTGTAGAAACGAAAAATTAAATTTCGTATATCAAATACTCAAGCTTGTTCCTAAAGAAGATCGAGCTGCATGCAAAAGAGATATAGATCTAGAGGAATTTGAAGATGAATTAGAAAGCCAGGATGTAGGATCTTTATTAGGATTTTTTCATTTATCTAATGATAAAACCTCTTTAGCAAAAAAACGTGATCCAAAAAATGTAACACTATTGCACGTATTGGGAATGCAACTCATTCAAAAACAACTAGAAAAGCAAGACACAAGCTATCTTATGGATATCACTCTTAAAATATTAAAAACAAAAACCCTAAAAGTAGATTTAAAAAATCTAGTTACCGCAATCGATGAAGAAGGTAAATGTTTTCTTGATTATGCAGTTTTATGTAGAAATGAAAAACTAAATTTCATGGATGAAGTATTAAAGCTTATTCCAATAGAAGATAGAGATGAATGCCTTAGATTTATATTTCAAAGAGTATTAAAAAATGAAGATTTAGATGCTGCTTTAGATCTTTTTTATAAATCTAAAGATTCTGAGAAAGTATCTTTAGCTACAATATCAGGACTAAGAAATATGACATTCCTTCAGATGCTAGTGATGCAAGTCTTTAAAGATCTAACAAAGAAAGGTAGCAGTGAACTTCTTGAGCAGCCTATCAAAGTTTTAAAACAAATTGATCCAAAAGAGAGAAAAAATGTAGCTAACCTGCAAAATTCTATGGGAAGAAGTGTGTTTCATTTAGCAGCTCTTTGCAAATATAAAAATTTTAATTTATTATATGAACTTCTCAAAATTATACCTCCAAAAGATAGAACTACTTGTTTAGAAACTCAAGATTCTCTACAACTCTGGAGCCCGCTTCACTCTAAAGCTAATGCAACTACACATGAAAATGATTTAAACGAAAGAAGTATTAAAGAAATTTTAGATCTTCTTCCGATCGGAAAAGCTAAAGAAGCTCTAACAACACTCAAAGATAAACTAGGCCATAGTTATCAAGAAATTCAAGAAAAGAAAAAAGAAGATGAAGCATTTTTCAAAAAAGAAGGTGATAGAGAACAGCATCTAGAAACGAGAAGAAGAGCTGGTCTAGCTGCAGTTATCTCTGACCACCAGAAAGCTGCAAGAAGACCCTCTAGCTTTAGATTCCTTAGCGCTAGAAAACGTTCTCAAAGCACCCCTAATCTACTACCAATAGATCACAGAAATATTACTGTAGCAGATTTTGGAATCCCACCAAGAGCTGCAATTGAAGAAAAGGCTATTGAACCTCCAAAAGAGCCAAAAGAAGAGCCTGAAAGGCCAAAAACACCTCCTTCAACTCCAAATTTATTTGATGCTCTTCAACGCTCTATTTATGATGATTTAAAATAATCTTTTATAATAGAACTGTCCAAAAAATATAAAAGATTATTTTAATCTGTAAAACCCTCAAAAGTTAACACTTTTTCTGCTATCCTCTTAGAACTTTTATCAAAGGAGAAAATTATGAGCGTGCAAGTTACAGGCGATTGTTTAACGATATCTCAAACAAATACTAATAATATCTTGGTAGTTGGAAAATTTATAATAGGAAAGACCTATGATGATACTAAAAAAGCTACAGCTTTTTTTTTATCTTTAAGAGAAAATGAAATAAAAAAAGCAGCTCAAATTTTTAAAAATCTTCCGAAGTATTTACAAAAATACTGCCTATATCTTCGATCAAATGGCACAACTCTTTTACATAAACTCGTCCTAAGGTATAAAGACAAGACAACTATAAAAACATTAAAGATATTTTTTCCGAATTGTCAAAAAAATTATATAACTCATCTTAAAGATAGTAGTGGTTGGACAATTTTAGATTATGCTAAGCAAAATCAAAATGCTAATCTTTTGAAAAGATTCAATATTATTATTAATCGAAAAAAATCTTAAACTCTTTATATGGGTCACATATTTTTATTTTCTCTATATCTTTCATAATTTTTAGCTCTTTTTTTTAAGCTTTAAATTTTTTTTGCAAAAGACGTGCCGAATTTTGCTTTAGTTTCGATATTCTCTCTGCTCATATTTAATAAATCCTTATCGAATTTTATTTGATTTTTCTTAAATAACAAAACAATGGAAGAGGCTCCTAGAGAAAAATAGCCTTTTTCCTCCCCTTTTCTATATTCGGTATTTGGAAAAAAGGTTTGATTAATTGTTCCAACGTTTGTAGCTCCAATTTCAATATATAGAACATCTGAAAACTTTTTAGTTTTTAAAGTAGTTATCATTCTTTTATTTTCAGATAGGATTTTGATGTTTTTTCTAAGAGCTATTGGATTTACAGAATATAGATATCCATTTATCAATTTAGCCTCGGTTGGAATACAATCTATTGGAAAATGAAATCTATGATAATCATCTGGAGCGAGTCTGCAAAGAAGCATTGCTCCATCTGAATATTTTTTTGTTAATTGTTCATCTTGTAGGAATTCATTTAAATTAAACTTATGATTTTTAATAGAGAAATTATCAATATCAGATACTTTTGAAAAAGCTAAAAATCTACCATCTGATGGAAAAGTTAAAGTGTTTTCATCTAAATCAATTTTTCTTGCATCTTTTTTTAATTTTCTTATAAAAAAATCATTAAAAGATTTGAAATCCTTCATGTTTTTTTCAAATTCTCTCTCATCAATATCAAAGTGTTTAATAAATGGTTTAATTTTAAATTTAGAAGTTTTTTTAGAGTTTATAAACCCATAAAACTTTGATAAAAAAGAAACTTTTGTGAAGAAAAAAAGAAAAAATTTAGAGAAAATATTATTGCTGTATAAAAACTCTAGCGCCGTTTTAAAATAGACTTTTTCTACTATTTTTCTCTTTTTTTCTCTATCGAAGAGATATCTCTTATCCATAAACAGATTTATACAAAATACTCATCTAATAATCAATGTTTAATTTTTTTTTGTAAAAACTCCTATTTAGCAGAATCTATTAAAATTTAATTGACAAGAAAACGATTTTTTTTAATTATATGTCTAATTTTTTTAAAAAAACATCTCATTCATTGGAGAAAATTTATGTATAGAGTTTTATTTTGTTTATTTATTTTGAGTATCTCTTCCATTAAAGCGGAAAACAGTAATTGCAGACCAGATTCAATACCAAAAAAATGCAGCCCCGAGCCAGTGCCTTGTTGTCGCATTCCAGCAGAGCCGACAGCAGCTGCTTATAATGCTCCTGCAAGAATAGATGTTTGTGGATCTAAAGATGCTTATCTAACACTAAGCTTTATTTACTGGAAGTTAGAAGAAAATATTTTCGTTGCTCAATTTCAAGCTGATGGGACTACTGTAAATAATGATAGAACTGCACTTACTACAATGGACTATGATTATAAACCAGGTTTTAAGATAGGCGGTGGATATAATTTTCAATATGATGATTGGAATGCATACATTGAATACACAAGATATCATGCAACAAATTCTGTTTCTAGAACAAAACCTAGCTGGGCTCAATCTATGCAACCTATATATAATAGGTTAACAAACACCTCAGGCGATGAAATTGATCTTAAACTTAAATTAGAATATGACTTTATAGATTTAGATTTAAGTAGATGGCAATATGCTGGACAAAAAATTTTAATAAAGCCCTTTATGGGAATGCATGGAGGATGGCTAGACCAAAGAATAATTTCTGATTTTAAAATAAATTCTCTAAGTGCTACAAACAATTCAATTTATACTTTGAAACAGTGGATGATTGGTCCAAGAATTGGATTTTTTTATAAATGGAAATTATTAGATTATCTTAGTATTACAGGAAAAGGATCAACGGCACTGTTGTATCAAAAATTTACAAAAATCTTTTTAAGACAAACTGATCAAGATTTAGCAACAGCAGCTCCTGCAACATTAACAACTACCGAGAGCAAAAGAAGTTCAGTAAATAGACTATTTGAATTAATGCTTGGGTTTGAATATGATAAATATTTTTATCAAAACAGATATCATTTTAATTGCTTAGCAGGATATGACCTTCACGGTCTAGTATCACCGATACTACCTCCAGGCTGGCTTGCCTTGCATGGTTTAACTTTGAGTGCCCAATTAGACTTTTAATTTTTTAAAAAATTATATTAAGTATATTAAAGAAACAACAAATAGAAACATTTAAAAAGAGAAAAGTAATGAAAACCTCTAAATTAATTATTATTTCCATATTATTTTTAATTTTATGTGGAAGCTCTGTCTTTGCTGGTAAAGGAAATGGCGGAGGTTCCTCTGGTGATGAACAAGGCAGAGGTCCCGCTGGCGATACAGAAATTGGTGATGTTGGTGATGTTGGAATCAGTTCAGATATAAATCCTAGTGTAGTAGAACCAGAACCCCCAAAAGGTTGATAATGACACTCAGCTCTAAAGATATTTTTCGTTTAAAAGCTAAATGGTTTTATTATCTTTGAGGATTTTCTTTTCTAAGAAGTGAATAGATGCAAACATCTAAATATTTACCATTTGAAAAGATCGCTTCTCTAGCAATACCTTCAAAAATGTAACCACATTTTTGAGCAACAGCAATCGACGCTCTATGATAATCTGGAATAGCTAACTGCAACCTATTTATTTTTCTATTAGAAAACAAAAACGAAGAAAAAACCTTTAGAGATTCCTTCATAAAACCTTTACCACGATTTTTTTCATCGAAGATTATATATTTAAGCTCTTGAGCATCTAAAAAAATAGATTTTATATAAGATATCATTCCGATGATTTCATTTTTTAAATTTAAGATAAGAGCAAGACCTTTATCTTCTTGCCAAAAGCCTGTTGCTTCATACTCTTTTTTGAAGTTATATTCGGATTCAACATCAAATGGGAAAAACTCATTTTGCATTTGAGCTAACTCTAAAATAGAAAATAACTGATCTAGTTCAGATACTTTTATAGGTCTGATTCTAACGTTTCTGCCTTCTATCATTATTAACCATTTTTTGTGGAAGCATTTTAAATTTTATATCTTTTATAAAAAAAAGTAAATAGAAAAAAATAAAATTTATAAACTTATCAAATTAAAATTATAAATATGTTAATTACACACAAACAAGACTACAAATACCCTGTTGTGAGCTTATTCTTATCCTGTTGTGTGTTTATTCTCGTAGATAACTTGTGCGAAATTTCAATATAGCTTAAAATTAGATAAAATAATAGGAAAAAATTTATATGTTTGGACTTTTAAAAAAAATTATTGGCACTGCCCAAGGAAGACAATTAAAAAAATATTTTAAAATTGTTCAAAAGATCAATGAAATCGAAAAGTCATATCAAAGTTTATCAGAAAATGAAGTTATTGATAAGACTGAAGAGTTCAAAAAAAGATATAAAAATGGGGAGAGTTTAGATTTAATTCTACCAGAGGCTTACGCAGTTGTTAAAAACATCTGTAAAAGACTTATGGGAACTGACATACATGTATCTGGCTATGATCAAAAATGGGATATGATCCCCTATGACGTTCAAATGGTTGGCGCTATTGGAATGCACTATGGAACAATTGCAGAGATGCAAACGGGAGAGGGAAAAACCCTCACAGCTTCGATGCCACTTTATTTAAATGCACTAACTGAAAAAGCCACTCATCTAGTAACTGTAAATGATTATTTAGCAAAAAGAGATAGTGAGTGGATTGGAACAATTTTCAAAAAGTTGAATTTAACAATTTCAGCTTTAACAAATGATATAGAACCACATAAAAGAAAAGATGTTTATGCAGCAGATATAGTCTATGGCACAGCATCTGAGTTTGGATTTGATTATCTAAGAGATAATTCAATGGCAACAACAAAAGATGAACAAGTTCAAAGAGAGCCCTATTTTGCAATAATCGATGAGACCGATTCTATTTTAATTGATGAAGCTAGAACTCCACTTATTATTTCAGGGCCAGCTCCTGAGAGCAGACAGATGTATGATGAGCTAAAAGCAAATGTCTCATTGCTTGTTAAGAATCAAAGAGATTTATGCTCACAAATAGCAACAAGGTCTAGAAAAACTCTATTAAATCTAGGTATTTTAGATGAAAAAGAGAGAAAACTTACCAAAAAAGAAGAGAGTGATAAAAGACTAGCCTACCAAGATCTTTGGCAAGTTAGTAAAGGTACCCCTAGAAATAAAATCTTAAAAAAATTAAAAGAAAACCCTGATTTTAGAGCAGAGCTTGAAAAGCTAGAGACCTATTTTCATGTAGATCAAAATAAAAAAGAGAAAGCTTCAATTCTATCAACACTTTTTATCGTTATTGATGAAAGATCTAGTGAATACGAACTTACAGATAAAGGGATATCATCTTGGGCAAAATTATCTAATGACGAAGACGCAAAAAATGATTTTATGATGTTGGATTTAGGCTATGAATATTTAAAAATTGATGAGAATAAAAATCTAACAGATCAAAAAAAGATAGAGAAAAAAGTTGCCTTAAGAGAAGAAGATTCTAAAAGAAAAGAGAGATCTCATAATTTAAGACAGCTATTTCGCGCACATCTTTTAATGGAAAAAGATGTCGATTATATTGTTGATCAATCAGAGATAATAATAATCGATGAGAATACAGGAAGGCCTCAGCCTGGAAGAAGATTCTCAGATGGACTTCATCAAGCTATTGAAGCGAAAGAAAATGTACATGTTCAAAGAGAGACTCAAACATACGCAACAATAACACTTCAAAACTATTTTAGGATGTATGAAAAACTAGCAGGAATGACAGGAACGGCAATAACAGAAGCGCATGAGTTTAAACAGATCTATAAATTAGAGGTTTTAGAGATACCTACATATTGTAAATGTAAAAGAAAAGATACAGATGACAAAATTTACATGACAGAGAGAGAAAAATATCTAGCTATATTAAAAGATATTAAAGAGCTTTATATGAAGGGTCAACCAATACTTATCGGAACAGAATCTGTAGAGATTTCAGAAAAACTCTCTCGAATACTTAAACAAAACAAAATCCCGCACAATGTTTTAAATGCTAAAAACCATCAAAGAGAAGCTGAGATCATTGCTGATGCCGGTAAAAAAGCCCAGATAACAATCGCAACGAACATGGCAGGCAGAGGAACAGATATAAAGCTCTCTGATGAAGTAAAAAATCTAAATGGCCTACATGTCATTGGAACAACTCGTCACAACTCAAGAAGGATTGATAGGCAACTTAGAGGCAGATCAGCTCGTCTTGGCGATCCTGGATCTTCACAGTTCTACGTATCTTTTGAAGACTCTTTAATGAGACTTTTCGCATCTCCTAGACTTACTTCTATGCTACAAAGATTTAGACCAAAAGAGGGCGAAGCTATTTCTGCTAAAGTATTAAATAGATCGATAGAAACCGCTCAAAAAAGAGTAGAACAAAGAAATTTTATGATGCGAAAACATACGATCGAATATGACGATGTAATGAATAAACAAAGACAAGAGATCTATTCATTTAGAAATGAACTATTAAATTCAGAAAATTCTATTGATTTAGCAAAAGAGGTAATTGAAAACATAGTAATTAGTAAAGTTTCTGAGTTTTTTCAAGACAAACAAACACTTTGGGATCCTCAAGGATTTGTTTCGTGGTTAGTATCTAACTTCCCTGTGAGCTTTGATAAAAAAGCTTTTGATGATGATTATATTGATATTAACGATATTGAAAAAACAGCTACTCAAAAAATTCTAGAAGTATTTGATGAAAAATTAAAAATCCAAAAAAGTCTCATTATAAATTTCAAAAAATTAGAAGAAGAAAAAGATGTTTTAGATGTTTTAAACAATGTTATTAAAAATATTATGATCAGTAAAATAGATACACTTTGGCAAAGTCATCTTCTTCACATTGATCATTTAAGAACAGATGTTGGCTTAGCTACTGTAGCTCAAAAAGATCCATTAATTGTTTTTAAACAAGAGTCTTTTGCACTTTTCGATACATTTTCTAATAAACTGAAAATGGCCATAGCATCTGATCTATTTAGGTTTGAGATGATTCCTCCAAAAGATTCTCTTCAAGAAACGCTAAAACATTTGCAGTTAGATACACAAAAATCTTTTGTTCCACAGCCGGATGAAATAAATGCACAGCAAAATAATCAAGAGTTAAAAGATATAAAACCAGCTCCTGTTTTAAGTGAAAATAAAGTTGGTAGAAATGATGATTGTCCATGTGGAAGTGGAAAAAAATATAAAAAATGTTGTGGTCTTTTAAGTTAGGAAAAAATCTTATTATCTAGCTTGTGCATCTTTAGCGATTCTAAGAGGTACAAATAATTTTCGTATTTCATTATTTTTACAGTAATGTATAGGGGTTTTACCATCTAAATTTTCAGTAAACAATAGCACGTTATATAAAAATTCAAAGTCTCTCTCAGAAAACATTCTTTTTATTACTTTAATAAAATTATCATCGTTGGACTGAGCTGCTATGTGCAAAATGTTTTCACCAAAATCATTTTGAAAGTCCAATAAACTAAATGGAAGGTCATTTAAAAATCCTTCAAACTGATCTAATATACTTTGCTTTTCTTCTCTACTTAATTGTTCTTCCCCTAGCATTATTGATTTATATTGAGTGAATAACTGATCTGGCACCATTTGAAA
>JAAKFN010000089.1 GCA_011065045.1 Candidatus Anoxychlamydiales bacterium | reverse complement strand
GAGAGGCAAGAAGATTAAAAAATCCAGATAGTAATCAAAAATTTCATCCACCGCTTACTCATCTATTTAACTGGTTTAATTATTCTAATTATAAAATAGATCTTCCATCGAAGTTAGTGTTTTGGCAGTTAAAACAAAAATCAACCAAAAGCTTTGATAAACCAAAGCTTTTGGAGATTGTTTAATTTTTTTTAGAATAAATTAAGATTTTTTTTTGCTAACTTGAATGTCTTCTAATATAGCTTCTAAATCACATTCATGTTCGATTTCATCTTTTAAAATATGAGAGATCAGATGAAAGGTATTTCCATCTTTATCTTTTAATTTTTTTAAAAGATTGTTGTAGGTTCCAATTGCGCATCTCTCTCCTTTAAGATTTTGTTTCAAAATCGCAATAGAGTTTGGATTTGTTGGAGGCATGAATCCACAAGTTGTTAGTTTATACCAATCTTTTGGATTTATAATAGGAGTTCCATCTAATTGAATGATTCTATCTGTTATCATCTCAGCATGTCTAAATTCATCTTTAGAGTGCTGCAGTAGCTCATCTTGAACAGTTTTTCTAAAATATCCTTTAACAATTTTCGATCCTACCCAATATTGATAAGCTGCTAAAAATTCATCAGCAAGTGCTTTGTTTAATTCTTTAATTACAGTTTTGATGTCCATGCTAATTATAGCTTTAGTTTGCTTTCCCATATTTTAAAATCTCCTGTTATCTTCTAATTATCAAATATTTGATATAGCTGTCTATTAAAAGTTTATTTAAAATGATAAAAAATTAGGGGATATGGTTTTTTAATTAGAGATATCTCTAATTACACTGAGCTTTTTTTCATATATCCAAAATGGTGCTATTATATCATCAGGATATCCACTTCCAGCGAGTTTATGAATAATGCATTTTTTATCTAACTCACCAATAAACTTTTTTGAAATATCTACATACTCATCATATGTAAGGGATTTGAATTTCCCATCTAGATACATCTTTCCTAAAACAGTGTTTTTTAAAGCGATTAGAAGATGGAGTTTTATTCCATCTATTTTTAATTTAGATAAGAATTTAGCTGTCTGAAGCATCTCGTCGAAAGTCTCTTCAGGAAGGCCTAAAATTACATGTACACAAAGATGAATATCATATTTTCTTATGAGTTCATATGCTCTTATAAAATCGGTAAGAGTCTCTTTTCTATTTATTAAATTAAGAGTTTTATCATGCATGCTTTGAAGACCTAACTCAATCGATACAAAAGGTAAAAACTCTCTATAAGATGCTATTAGTTTAACTTTTTCTTCATCGATACAATCTGATCTTGTCGAAATTGAGAGTCCAACAATATCTACATGTGAATAGATAGCCTCATCATATAAAGATTTTAGTTTATCTAAGTCTCCGTAGGTATTTGAAAAGGATTGAAAATAAGCGATAAACTTTTTTGCTTTATATCTGGTTTTTCGAATTCTAATATTTTTTAAAACTTGTTCTTTAATAGATGTGCCTTTTTTATGAACTCTAGAAGATGATCCAAATTGATCACAATAGATACATCCCATTTTTGATTTTGTGCCATCTCGATTAGGACAGGTAAAGTCAGCATCAATCGATACTTTATAAACTTTGCAGCCATATAGATTTTTGAGATATTCTCTAAAAGTTAAAAAGTTTTTCATCTTTTATTTCAGTTTATTTTAACTATTTATTATACTCCAAATTAGCTATATTAGCTAGAAGCCCAGCATTTAGATATTAAGGCAAAGATTTGACAAAAAAAGGCAAAAGATTGAAAAGTAAAGAAAAGAATATGAAAAAAAAGAATATGAAGAAAAAAGCTATTTATATTTTTTTAAGTCTTATAATTTTAATTTTTGCCGGCTATACAATTTTTCCTCACGCTGTAGCAAAATATTACTCTGCAAAAACTTTTAAAAATCTAGATTTAGAAGTGAAAAATATAACCCTAGACAATAATAATTTTGAATATGTTGAAGGGAAAACAGGTGAGCCAATGGTTTTTGTTCACGGTTTTCAATCTACAAAAAGCTATTGGGTGCCATACTTTAAAAAATTTCATAATAAATACAAAATGATAGCTATGGATCTTCCCGGTCATGGAAATAGCTCAAGGCCAAATAATCAAAAATATAGCCTTCAAGCTCTATCAGCATCTTTAGAGAGATTTATAGAAGAGAAGAAATTAGATAATTTTCATCTAATAGGCACTTCTATGGGTGGTGGTATCGCTACGATTTATACTCATAACAATCCCGATAAAGTAAAAAGTCTTATTTTGATTAATCCTCTTGGCATTGATCAAGAAAAGAAAAGCGATCTTCAGGTTTTAATGGAAAAAGGTAAAAATTTACTTTTTCCAAGTAATTTAGAAGAGTTCGATGAGATGGCAATTTTTATTACAGGTAAGCCTCTTGCATTAAGTTCATATTTTAAAAAACATGCCCTAACTCAAATGGTTAAAAATTACTTCTTTTTTAAAAGAGCTTTTAAAGAGATGATAACTACTTCAAAAACGCTAGATGATATTCTGCCAAAGATAAGAACTAAAACCCTTATCCTTATCGGGAAGAAAGATAAGGTAATCCATCCTGCATCTTATGAGTATTTTATAAGATTAATGCCAAATGCAGAGGCTGTTAGGTACAAAAATGGAGCTCATGCATTTATTGGAAAACCTTTCAATAAAGCCGCCTTGTCTATAGAAAAGTTTTTAAATGACAACTAAGCCAAATTCTTTATTTAAACTCTTTATTAAATTTTGAATTTTGCAGGACAATAATTAGTCCCAAAAGAATCCCTATCCATGGCAAAGTAAATAAAACTAACTTTTTAGTTTCTCTATCAAATTCTCTCTGCTCTTCTTCCTTTTGAATAAGATCAATTTCAATCCTTTTTGCATTTAATTTTCTTAAAGATTTTTCATGATTATGTAAAGGGTTTTCTGCAAGAAAAAGTTTTTGTAGCATTGGCAAGTCAAAGAGACATTTTGGAACAATTGTAAGTTCATTACCTTCGAGATTTAATTCTTTAAGATTTTTAAGAGATGAAAATTTTCTAGGAAGAGCAATTATATGATTGTAACTGAGATTTAATATTTGTAGATTTTCAAGGTTGCAAATTGATGAAGGTACATAACGTAGATTAATATTAAAAAATGAAAGCGAACTCAAACAAGATAAAGGTATTTTATTTTCTGTTAGCCACTCGTTGAATTTAGACTTTAAATATTTATAACCACAAAATTTTGATTGATCTAATTTAGGGTTAGTAACTGGATGTCTTTTAGTTTTTAAAAGAGTTATTATTGACCAGGTATTAAAAATATCGAAAAATTTAATTTTATTTTGGATGTTTATAATGTCGACTTGAGAAAACCCCTTTACATCTATACTGTCCAATTCCTGATTTAGAATATCTTGAAAAACTCTTTGTATACATCCTACATGATCATCGAGCTTTTTAATATGGTCTATTGCGAGATAGGAAAATTCTCGCTCGCTCAATCCTTCTGTGCCTTTTTCAGGCATTGGACATTTAATCATTTTTGCAATACTAGTCCAATCATGGCCTGATTCTTCTCCCAAGAGATTAAAAGAATCAAAAGTCATTTCATCAGAACATCTTAGATGAATAGGTGTTGTCATTTCAAATTTCCTCTTTTCAATAAAAATTTTAAGTACTTTAAAGGATTAATAGTTTTGTATCAAAACTATTTAGAATTTTTAATTTAAAGTCGTATGTTTTTTATTTCTGTGATACAAAAAAATATCTAAAAAAACTAAAAAGCTATTAAAAACATATAGATAAATCACCGCATCATATCGATAATAAACCTTATTTAAGATCCCTGCTATATATCCCAAAAAAATAACATATAAAAAAGCTAAGCTTTTTCCTTTTATGGATTTGGATTTATAAGATTTATAAACAGATAAGGGCCAAGCCGCTCCAAAGCAAAGTAGCATTATTATTTCAAATATCATCTAAAGACCTTTGAAGTTCTTTTGAATTTTTAAAAATGGTTTTGTAGATATCTTTTATATACTCAGATTTAATTTTATCTAAAATATTTTTCTCTCTATTAAAGTCAGTTATCTCTTTTTTATATTTTTTAATCTCTTTTGCTAATTTTAGCCTTTTTTCTAAAAGAGGGATAATTTGATTATCTATTTCATCTATTTGATTTCTTAAATTTTCTAAAGTCATGATTTTTGTTTTTTCAAGATGATTTTTCAATTAAATATAGTTTATCGTTTTTTCTAATTTTTTTATCTAGTTTGATAGCAACTTTTTCGCCTTTAGTTGCCATTGCAACTTTTTTATCGGTATGCAGCGAGCTGACTTTTGTTTTATAAGCTCCAGTTGTTGGCCCTATTATAATAATTTCATCACCAATTTTTATTTGATCAGAGTGCAGTTGAAATTCTCCAACTTTTAAGTTGGAAAAAAAGTTAGTGGCTTTTCCTATATATGTTTTTTTCTCTGTAGCTTGAGAGCCATGAGATCCACTCCAAATATCTGTCTCTTCTCCTAAATAGTAGCCTCCATGCCAAAATCCTCGATTGTAAACTTTTTTTAGATCATCTAGCCAACTATCTATTTTATCTTTTGTATAGGATCCGTCTATTACAGCCTCTACAGCTTCTTTATAACATCGAACTGTTGTCTGCACATACTCAGCAGATCTTGCTCTTCCTTCAATTTTAAAAATTTTTATTCCAGCGTTTATCAATTTATCTATTTGACCTATAGTGCAGAGATCTTTGAGTGACATAATGTAGTTATTTTCTATCAATAGTTCTTTATTAGTCTCTTCTTCTATAACTTTGTATTTTCTTCTGCATGACTGCAAGCACTCGCCTCTATTTGCTGATTTATTGTACTGATGAAGGGACATATAACATTTACCGGAGATAGATGAGCATAGAGCTCCATGTACAAAAGTTTCAACTTGAACAAGGTTTCCAGAGGGTCCTATAATTTTATCTTTTTCAATAGCTTTTACAATGTTTTCAATTTGCTCTAGTTTTAACTCTCTAGCTAGTACTACAACATCAGAGAACTGAGAATAAAACCTAATTGCTTCTATATTTGAGATGTTTGCTTGTGTAGAAATGTGAACATTTACTCCAATTTTTTTGGCATATAAAATAGTTGAAAGATCATGAGCAATTATAGCTGAAACATCAGCTTTTTTAGTTTCATCTAAAATTTCTTGCATTAAGCTTATTTCTTCATCGTAAATAATCGAGTTCAGGGTTAGATAAGACTCAACAGAGTTTTTTTTACAAATAGTAGTAATTTTTTTTAAATCTTCGATTTGAAAATTATTAGATCCAAGCTTTCGCATATTTAGTTTATTTACACCGAAATATATACAGTCAGCTTTAGCTTCTATTGCCGCTTGAAGACTATCGAAATAACCAGCAGGCGCGAGTATTTTAGGTTTTGTTTGCATCTCTTTTGCTTTTAGATCAATTGAAACTACAGATTATAAGAGGATTTAGTTATTTATGGTAATAATTTTCTCATTGAGACTTTTTTTATTTCTTTGAAATGATAAATAGAGATCTTTATCTAATAAAACATTTTTTAACGTGTCTTAGAGCTTTATTTTGCATATTGAGCATATCCTCATCTGAAAAAGCTGTTTCTTTAGAGTAAGCTGGATTTAAAGTAACTTTGGGAACAAATTCTTGAAGGATATATAGCTTAGCGTCTTTTATTGATTTAGCCATTTCTTCAATATCTTCTTTTTCATGTAAGTTTTTTACTAGAGTTGATCTAAACTCATAATCTATATTTGAAGACATTATTATTTTAATGCTCTCTTCAATTCTTTTAGAGCTAAGATCTACATTTGTAACTTTTGGATATTTATCTAGTGGGGCTTTTAGATCCATTGCTATGTAATCTATTAGATTTTGAGAAATTAGATCTTTTATAATTTTGGGATTTACACCATTGGTGTCTAATTTAACTAAAAAATTTAATTTTTTTACTCTTTTAATAAAATCTATTAGATTTTTTTGAAGAGTTGGTTCTCCCCCTGAGATTACTACAGCATCTAACTTGCCTTGTCTTGTTAATAAAAAAGAAAAAATATCCTCAATATTTAACGGGGTATTGAACTCATCTTTTAAAACAAGCTCAGGATTATGACAATAGTGACAAAAAAAACTGCAGCCTTGTGTAAAAATCACGGCTGCAGCTTTTTTAGGATAATTAATTAAGGAGAATTTTTGAATTCCGCCAATTAACACAAAGCCTCTTTTTTTAACTTCTTCATAGTTGGAGCTTTGTACTCTTCTCTAATATCAAACTCTGATCTTTTGCCCTCATTCCATTGATCAACTGGTCTGTAATAACCAACAACCCTAGAGTAGATTTCACATGGTTTAGAACATTTTGGACAACTTTGCTGTTCTCCATTTAAATATCCATGATCAGGACATACACTAAAAGTTGGAGTGATAGTTAAATATGGAAGCTCATATTTTTCAAAAGTTTTTCTAATTATATTTTTTACAGTGTCAGAATCATCAATTTTCTCTCCAATAAATCCATGCAAAACAGTTCCCCCTGTATATCTTTTTTGAAGATCATCTTGATGATCAAAAGCTTCAAAAAGATCATCTGTATGATTTACAGGTAAGTGAGTTGAGTTTGTGTAAAATGGTTTTGCTCCCTGTTTTATTTGAGGTTCATTTGCGCATTTGATATCTGGGTAGCGCTTTTTATCGATTTTAGCGAGTCTATATGTTGTTCCTTCAGCAGGTGTTGCTTCTAAGTTATAACTGTTAGAAGTCTCTTCTTGATAGAGACTTAATTTCTCTCTCATAAAATCTAAAACATTTATAGCGAAGTTTTTACCCTCTTCTGTAGCAATTGGAGTGTCTAAAAGATTTAGAGAAGCTTCATTCATGCCAATGAGACCTATTGTAGAGAAGTGATTTGTCCAATACAGATCAAATCTCTGTTTAATCTGTCTTAAATAGAATTTTGAATATGGGTAGAGCCCTTTTTCTGTGAAATTCTCAATGATTTTACGTTTGATCTCTAAGCTCTCTTTTGCTAAATCCATAAGATCACTTAAAT
>JAAKFN010000088.1 GCA_011065045.1 Candidatus Anoxychlamydiales bacterium | reverse complement strand
ATTACCAAAACGAAGGAAAATACTTTACGATGCTTGTTGTTGAAAAAGCATTAAAAGAAATTAAGGATTTAAAAAAATGAGAAAAAAAATAATTCTATTATCAATAATTTTTAGTTTTCTATTCTCAAATTATCTAGAAGCTGAAGCAGTGGAAGTCCCAAAACTTACTGAAGAACAGGAAAAAGCTGTAAAAAAGAAAAACTGGCAGCCTTGGGCTATTACAATTGTGAGCATATTATTTGCAGTAACTGGAATCGCTATATTAAAGAGTAAGAAAGGAAAATCCTCTTAATAGAACTCTTAATAAAAGAAAATAATTTCATCTAGATATAAAACTAATTTAGTGCTAAAATTTTTATATAAAATCTCTTGAAACTTAGGGTTGTTATGTCAAAAAAAATATTTATATATATATTTCTAATTTTTACCATAAAATCATTTGCGGATATTGAAATTGAGTCAAGTAACTCAAAAGAAATTTCAGCTACCCCGGGAGAGACTATTGAATTAGAATATCTTATAAAAAATAATTTAAAGGATTTCAAAAACATAAAAGCAAACATTGATCTTCCTGATGACTTTGAAGTTTTAAATGAAATAGAAAAAGAGTTTCTTTTAGATGATCAAAAACTAATTTCATATTCAATAAAAGTTCCTGAAAATTTAGAAAAAAAAGATTATCAAATAAATTATGATCTCTTAGATGAAAATGAAAATAAATTAGATTCATATACATCAAACGTACACATTAAGGAAAATCCTTTTCAAAATGCTGATCCAATAAAAAATCCATCTTTAGATACTAACACTACTCTGCCATCTAGCTTCGATCTTTCTAAAGATGAAATTTCTTTAGATGTTTCAAAAGGTTCATTAGCTGAAACTCCAATTACAACATCTTTTGGCTACGGTTTAAAAGAGAGCTCAGATAGCCAACTTTTTTTAGAAACAAAAGGCTCTAAACTTATAAATGAAAAACTTCAAAACAATTTTGAGTTCGATTTAAAACTGCCTCTAATGCATGAAGGCGCTATCCCTAAAAAAGTAGATGGAAAACCTGAGAAATTCTATTTAGGATATAAAACTCCTCTTTATAATGTTTTAGTTGGAGATACAGAATATAAAATAACTCCACTTACAATTACTCCATATTCAAAAAAAACAGATACCCCAGCTCCACTTGGAAGAGGTTCTTTAGTGACCTTTAATAGAAAAAAACTAGGTCTAGGTATTTTATATCTAACTAAACAACCATTTGAAGTATCGTCAAAAAGAGATAATATTTTAGGTTTTTTATCATATAAAATAAAAGGCAACAAACTCACTTCTACAATTTTTAATACATCTTATAAAAAACCGTTAGCCCTGCAAGATAAAAACGAAATGACATATTCTCTTCGATCCACCTATGATAAAAATGATTCTTTTTATGATTTTGAATATGCAACAAATTCGTTTAATACAAGAAAAGATGCGTACTTTCTAAAAGTAAAAGATAAAATTGATATTTTTTCTTTTGGAGTAGAAAGTCTTTATGCAAAACCTAAATTTTCAGGATACCTTCAAGATACCTTTAAAATTAATAGCAATATCAATTTTGATATTATCAAAGATTTGAAAGCTACAGGTGAATATAAACTAAAACACACAAATCTTAATAAAAACAGCACTCTTAAAAGTGGCGATAGAAACTTTTTATACCTCGCTAAATTGACTCACAAAGCTCCATTTAAACTAACCTCTAATTTTGCTTTAGAAAGCATCGATAACAAAGATATAATAAAATCTTCTAAAACCTATAGATTAAATAAAGCTAAGCTCAATTTCAAACAACCCATTAAAAAATTCTCAATTGAACCTTCTTTTGAAAAAGGAATTTATAGAGCTAAAGATGAGAGATATCTTTCAAGAAATTGGAATAGAGCAGAGCTAAAACTAAATTATGAACCTGCTCCAAAACAAAGTATTTCAATTTACACAAAACATGGAAACTTTATCGATTCTGATCTTTATAATTTAGGTCATATCTATGGAGCTAAAACAACTGTTAAACAAACCGATAATTTTGAATTTTCTCTTCTTTATGAATTTACCTATTACAAAAGAATAACCACAGCTCCACTATCCTCTTCTACTACAAAAATCAAAAAGATACATAAAATAGATGGATCTTTAGACTATAAATTCACAACAAACCATGTACTGAAATTAAAAGCTAAATTCGATCCTATGAAGTTTTCAACAAAAACTTCTGAAATTGCTCTATCTTATTCAATTCCATATGATGTGCCTTGGCCCTCTAAAAGTGAATAAAGGAAGGATAAAAACAAAAAATTATACTCTAGGGATCATTTCAAAAGAGCATTGAAACGTTTTAAAACTAAAGTTTGTCGGCTTTTATAAGGTATCTTTTTTATTATTTTCCTGGCTTTTTCTAAATTAAGCTCATCTATATCTACCTCTGGAAGGGATCTAAAAATACCCGATTTAGCTGAAGATAAATATAGCGTATCTATAAGAGCTTTTTCAGCCGTTGCCATTTTTATCTTTGTTTTTTCATCATAAGTATAACCAAAGAAAAAATCAGGATGAATTTGATGAGCTGAAATAGTAGCGATAGGAGTAATAAATTTAATAGTTTTATATAAGGTTGCAACGTAAATAATCGATGGGATTTGATCGATTACGTTTCGATAATAAAGTGCAGAATGAAAAGAAATATAACTTGGAAGCGGCGCTAAAAGATAATTTGGAAGCTCTAGAGGATCAATTTTATCGGGCACAGCCCAAAGACCTTTTTTGAGGTGAAGTAGATGATTTGATTTTGATAAACGAGTTAGTATCTTAGATGCATGAGGTATTTTGATATTAAAATATGCTGCAATGTCATCTGTACGAAAAACAGAAACTTCTAGTTCATTTATAAATTTTAGAGCTTCAATTAATTTCATTTAGATATTTCCTCTACAACTTTGTAGATAATATTTTCCCAAATTATAGGATCACTATATTGAGAATGATATTCATGAGGAAGATAGGCAACTACTTGAGATTTAAATTCTTCAAAAGTAATTGAACAAGCGCACATCTGAGCTTTTTCAATATCTGAAGGCGTCAATTTAGGTTTTTGAACATTTAAACTTATAAGATGAAAAAGATCAAAAACATCTCTTGCTTGAGTTTCACTTCTTCCAATAAGAGCTTTTATTTTCTGTTTATAAGCACTTTTGGCGCTGTAGTGATTTATAAAAAAGGGATTAAATTGGTATTTTGAAGCAATAAGAGGGTCTATTATATCTAGTTTTATTTCATCTGTTATTCCTCTTCTTGAAAACTCAATTTTAGTATTGAGCAAAATTGAAGAAGAAAAGCTTTTTAGACTCATTTTCCAGCGTTGAGTCGTTTCGGTTTGTTTAGGCTCTGAGCTCTTTATTATCTCTATTTTATTAGCTTGTAAAAACCGTTTCATATTTATTGAACTTAAAATTTTTCTAACATGATTTGCTAGAGTATCCTTTCTAATTATTTTGATATCAATATCAATATCTTGTGAATATCTAATGCTTTTTAAGAAAAAACGTAAATTACATCCTCCTTTTAAAGCGTAGAGCCTTTTGTCTATTTTAAGATTTAACTGCTGCAAAAAATAGAGATGAAATAGCTCAATATGTTCTGCAGGAATATACTTTTTCATATTTTCATATTCCTAGATATTGACATATTTGTCAATATCTAGGAATAATGAATATAACAATTTTGGCATTTAAGCATTCTTTTACCATTAATTTTAACAGTTATAATCAAACGTACACAGCTATTATATAACCATTTACGTTGTTTTTTTTCAATTATATCTTTATGCATTTAAATTCCTAATTTAGGTTATTTTTTGTCTATAAACGAATCAAGTTTTTTCTATATTTTAAAATAATAAATACAAATTGAGATCTAATCTCAATTTTTGTTAACATTTACCTACCTAAATCAATTTAAGGCAAAAAAATGAGTGAGACACAAACTAAAACTACTCTAGATCAACTAAAACTACACACTACAGTAGTAGCAGATACATCTGATTTTGAATTAATTGAAAAATATAAGCCTCAAGATGCTACAACCAATCCCTCTCTCATTTTAAAATCTTCTCAAAAAGAAGAATATAAAGATTTAATTGATGAGGCTGTTTTATTTGGGAAATCTCAAATCTCAAAAAATACTTTAGATTTAATAGCTATAAAGCTTTTTGTAAATTTCGGCTTAGAGATCTTAAAAAAAATTCCTGGAAGAGTTTCTATTGAAGTTGATGCTAAATACTCATTCGATACTGAAAAAAGCGTTGAAATAGCAAGGCTTATAATTTCTTTATTTGAAAAAAACGGTATCGATAGAGAAAGAATTTTAATAAAACTAGCTACGACTTATGAAGGTATAAAAGCCTGCGAGATTTTAGAAAGGGAAAATATACATTGTAATATGACTCTTCTGTTTTCTTTAGCACAAGCTATAGGCGCAGCTGACGCTAAAGCAACTTTAATCTCCCCTTTTGTTGGAAGAATTTTAGATTGGCATAAAACAAATCACAAAAAAGAGTACATGCCCCATGAAGATCCAGGTGTTTTATCTGTAACTACTATTTTTAACTATTTCAAAAAGTTTGATATAAAAACTCAAATTATGGGAGCGAGTTTCAGAAATGCTAATGAGATAATAGAACTAGCAGGTTGCGATCTTTTAACTATCTCTCCTAATCTTTTAGAAGAGCTTCAAACAGATGATAGAGATATTCAAAAGAAGTTAGATAGAAAGCTTTCTAAGGACATGAAAATAGATAAAATCTTATTTAATGAGAAAACATTCAGATATATGCTAAATCAAGATCCTATGGCCACAGAAAAGCTATCTGAGGGTATTAGAAAATTTGAAGTTGATCTAAATAAAATAAAAGAAACAATCTTCTAAATATGACAATATATAAAGTAATTAATTACGGATTTTCTCATCTAGCACAATCCTTGCATGAAATCAAAGATATTTATTATAACGGCAATGTCTTATATAACCACTCAGATTTAGGAAATATGAAAATGAAAACCATGACATCGAATGAGCTTTGTAAACTTAAAATCTACGAAAGTACGATGCATTCCATGCTCTTCATTTTCCGTGATTACTCATTTTCTATAGATCAAGATTTCAAAGCTAGACTTATCTCCAATACTCCAAACCCACCTTCTTTGACTTCCACATTCATCAAAGAGAGTCTTTTTAGGATAGCAAAGGGAGTAGCTATTGTTGCTTTAAACATTTTTACTCTACCTATATGGGCTATAATTTTAACTGGTTCTTATATCTATGATCGCAAAACAACTTCTGAAGCAGTCACTAGAGGTTGGAAAATAGAGATAAATCAAGTTTACTATGGCTATTCAAAAATTGATCTCCCTCCAGAACATAAAAAATCTCACATTACATCTCAAGATATTATCAGAATTGGAAAATCTCTTATAGGTTATCGACATGTATCGACAGAAGAACAGGCTCAAGAAAATGCTTGTCGAGGAGTTGCAGATGGATGTTCTTTGAATATTTCATTTTGTCCTAGTGAAAGCGGAGAAGCGATATTCGAGAATCTTGATCTGAAAATTTCTTCAGGAAAGCATTGCGAAGATTTGATAAAAAAATACGAAGTTGCGATTACTGAATTTATAGATAACTCTATTAGAATGGATATTCCATCATTCCCAAAAACTTGTAAAGAGTTTTTTTCATCGCTTAATACTACACGTTTTATGATTAATAAAACTAGATGGTCTGAAGCTGCTGACACATTGAGTTATGGAAGGCTGGGTCGCTTTCCTAAAGAATTTATTCCATCTAATAATATAACTCTACTAAGGCGCATTAAAAGAGAGGAATTAGATATTCCAAATCATCTTGATAATAAATTAATTAAAACTCCTTATGAGTATAAATTACTCGTCAAATATGTAGCTTCTAATTATCGAAAAATACTGCTTGAATATATTCGCAAAGATTTGATTCAAGATGAATTTAATTGTATGTTATTTCGACGAGCGTGTTAAACATCAAATCGATTTAAATAAAAAGCCAGATAGATTATCTGGCTTTATGAAATCAATATCCTATAACAACAAACTATTCTTGTAGTAATTTTTAACTACTAGCAACCAACACCAACATCTAGACCTACTAATTCATTGTTTTCTGTTTCATAGCAGCAGCACCCCGTCGCTCCACATACCTTACAAAAAACAATACCCATTGAGTTTCCAGAGTTAGCAATTGAACTACAATTTCCATGGCCCACTTCAAGGCAAAGTAAACGGTGATAAACAGCCTCTATTCGATAACAACAACAGAAAGTTGAAGACTCTCTCGCATACTCATAAGCTCCATTTAAAGCTGTAAAGTACACACTTTTATCGGAATACTCACTTTGTAAAACAATATCATTGCCTTCTTTATGAATTCTATTAACTTTGATTAAAGGGAAAATCTTTTGCATCCTGGCAGCATCAAAAATTCCACCTTTATTTGAAATCCCCTTTTCTAAAATAGGTTGCATGCAGGGAGCCGTTGTCCAAACATGTTTATGAACTCCTTTGGCTTCACCAACAAAGTCCATAGAATCGCTAACGCGCTGAGAGTAACTTACAAGATCTGGCGCTTCAAGATTAATCTGATTGATCCAAGCTTCGAAATATGAGTACGTTCGTCTCATTGAAACATGCAAAGTAATAGATTTCCCAGTAATAAGAGTTAATAGACTAGACAAAAGAGTTCCAGTTAAACAATAACTAGTTATCAAGGGAGCTGAAAGGCCTCCAATGAATTCTCTACCGGCTCTATTAAAATCTTTTGCGAAAAGGAAAGCAGCGGAGCGAACTATACGAGCAAGAGCTATCAAAGGAGAGGCCGCTGTTAAAATACTAAATTTGATTGATGTTTGTAGTTGAGTCTTAAAATCATTACTTTCATTTTTATAAACTAATGATTTATCTATGTTTAGAGTAGTTACTTTCTCCAATACAACATTGTCTTTTGAAAATCTTATGTGTATATCTACTAATCCCATGGAGTTAACCTCAAGATTTTATAGTTTGATTTTTCAACTCTTTTTTCCAAATAAAATAGAGCCAGATATTTTCATCACTCTTCTCCAACGCGGAAACCTGGTACTTTAGTGCCGGGAGGAAGCGTTTGTTTAAAATTTAAAAACTTACCGGGAAAACAGATGCTAATAAAAAACATCCCTGGTCCCGGTGCCAG
>JAAKFN010000087.1 GCA_011065045.1 Candidatus Anoxychlamydiales bacterium | reverse complement strand
TGAAAGATAGAACTAAAATATTTAATTTTCAGGTTTCGAAAATTGAAAAACATTATTATAATAACAGCTGGCAATTCATCCCTTCCCTAAAGGAAAGGGTTTTCTTGCCATAAAAGGATAAAACCCATTCTAGTAGAAAAATCAAATAAACCAACTGATGATGATTTAAAAAACGCTGCAATATCGTTCAAAGAGATTTTTGAAGATGGATTTGAGTGGAGAGATATAGCAAGCTTAATGAAGCTTTCTTTAGAATACGTAGATAACTTCTTTACAATGGATGGGCTAGATAAAAAAGAGGCTGTTTTAGAGATTATAGACTTTGTGATCGATGAGACAGATACTCCTTATTTACCTGATTGCATTACAGATCCAATCTTTAAAGCATTAGCTAGTTCATTTATAAATATTATCATGCCAGATTCTATTGATACAATCTCACCAAATAAGAAGGTTGAAGGAGAAATTACATTAAATGATATCGAAGAGTTTATTAGTGATATAAAAGAGGGATTTAAAGATGGCTTTCAACTTCATGATATTGCAAATATCACAATTGAGACTATTAAATTTACAAGTGAATTTATAGATACAACAGCAGATGAAAAAAAAGAGATGGCGAAAGATATTGTAAATGAATTAATCGAGAGTATAGAAATACCGTTTATTCCGGAGAATTTCTCTGATAGTATTTTAAAAGCTTTGGCAGATGGTTTTATCGACGCTAGTATTGATGCTTTAGAAGAGATTTCTATTTTCTAAATAAATTTCTAGCTCTTATTTTTTAAAAGAGATCATTAAAGATTTAACTTTAATGATCTCTCTTAATTAAAAAAAAAGAAATAGGTTATTTAAAACACGTGGCTTTCAAACTCTTCGTAATATTTATCCAGGTTTTCATTTAAAAAACTTATTTTTTCAGGCTCATTATCTTCTAGGTATTTTTTTAAGATTTTAGTAGCTTTTATCATCTCTTTTTTATAGCCGGCTGGAGTTTGAAGCTTATCATCAAAGTACCATCTTCCGATATCGATGGTTACAGCTTTATTATCAAATAATCCCCAGTTTCTTCTTTTTTTGCCGATGTCGTCATCTATTATTAATTTTTTGGTTCTATTGTGAACCATCTCTAAAAAAGACTCTATTAGATACATTTTATACTTTTCATCTGATGTTTTTTCATAGACTTGATAAAAAATATCACATTTTTTTTGAAGAATAAAAAATATGTTATTTAGATCTAAATCAAAGATTTTTCCATATTTGTTTTTTACTTTTACCCTATCTTTAAAAACATCTGCAATATTTAAATTAACATAGATAAGAGCAGAATCTTCTTTTAAGTTATCAAAAGCAAGTTTTGCACTTGAGAGATTAAAAGCAAGTTTTTTTGATCTTCTATTGTAGTGCTTTTTTCTGTAATTATCTAAAAAACTGGGAAGAGACACTTTTGGAAAAAAATACTTTGTATAGTATCTAGAAGAATCGAAAAACTTTAAGACATATTTCTTATCTTGGCTCTCAAATATAAAACACTCCCTTCCCCTTGTTAAATAATGAAAATCTTGTGATAAAATTTCTTTAGTTTCAGCTAAGTTTTTCTCTACATCGATTTTGTATGTATCATCTACTTTATCAAATCTAGTGATTAGATTAGATTTAAAGCCATCTGTTCTATTTAAGGCTAACCATATAAAAAAAACTAAAGAAAAAAGAGGGATGGTATTTTTTAAGATTTTATTCATACTAGAGTGCATTATATTCCTCATTTGATTGGATATTTGTATTATGAGTTAGCTCATAGAGCTTTTCATCTAAAAATCCTATAGAATCTTTAGAGTTTTTCAAAAGCCATTTTTTTAGATACGTAGTGTAGTGAGTAGCTTCCTTTTTTAGTTTTTCTTCATTAAAATCATTTTTAATAATAAATCTACCAATATCTATTTCTACAACTCTATCATCTATAACACCTAGATTTTGAATAACATGCCTGTCTTTATTTAAAATGTTTTTAGAGTAGATAGATTGTAGATTATCAAAAAATGAACTTAAAAGGGTTTCAAAAGCTTTTTTATCTTTTTTAGCATTTAAAAGAGCTTTTTTAAAAGAAAAAGCCTTTTTTTGAAGGGCAAAACCAACCTCATTGAGATCTACTAAATGCGTTTTTTTAAATTTATCCTCTATTTGTAATCTTCTATTTAAATTGTTAGTTTTATTTAAATGTACATAGATAGTTGCTGTTTCATCTTTTAGTTTTTCATAGGCCAATTTGTAGCTGTTCATAGACTCATAATATAAGTCGTTTTTTTCATCTTGAATTTTTGTTGTATATTTTTTTGCTTTTTCAAATGAACTAATCAAATTACAAAAAATAGATTGTCTATATCTATGATATCTAAAAAGTTTTAAAACATATCTATTATCATCGCTTACAAATACAAAAGATTGTCTACCCTTACTTAAAAACCTATACTTTTGATTGAAAATTGTAGATAAGTCATTATTTTCTAAGATATTGATCTCAAAATGATTCAAAAAAAGCTCTTTTGGCTCAATTTTATCCAATCTAAAGCTAGAGTTATAAAAGACCCAAGCTTTTGAAGAAATGGCTATTAAAGCTAGCAAAGAGATGATTTTTAGAGGTATTTTTAAAAATTTCATTTTTACAATTTTTAAAGAGATTATATTTAAACTATTATAGCTGATACCCTATTTATTTTTATAGGGTTTGAGACATCTTTTTTATCTTTTCATCTAAATGCGATGATAAAAATGGCGCATTTTTATCTGACCATTTTTTAAAATACCTAACAAATCTAAAAAACTCTTTTTCAAAATTTTCTTTTGCCATTAAATTTTCTTTTGGAAGAAAACTACCAACATCTGAGTGAATGACCTTTCCATCTATAAAACCTGAGTTTTTCACACAATTATAATCGTCATTTATAAAACCTTTCCTATAGATAGATTCCGTAGTATATAAAAAAGAGTTAGCAAGTTTTTTAAGCTCGATTTCATCATTTTTATGTTGCATTAAAGCATCTTCAAAGGTTTTTACTTTCTTTTGAATAACAAACCCTTTTGTATCTAAATCAACTAAATATTTGCTGCCAAGCCTATCTTTGATCTCAATTTTTTTATTTATATTACTAGTTTTATCAAGATGCACATAGATTATAGCTGTTTCATCTTTTAAAAAATTAGATGCAATCTCATAACTTTTTAATGAGTCTTTTAAGAGTTTATCTTTGTAATAAAGCCTTTTATTTCGATAGATATCAAAAAAGGTACAAACCCTTAGCCATAGAGGTATTTTATACCTATGGAATCTTATAAATTTTATAACATAGTTGTCATCTATGCTTTTAAATACATAAGTTTGACAGCCCTTAGATAGGTACTTGAATTTTTGATTAAATATCTTACTTATTTCAGGATCAATTGTATGATCTAAGACACTTTTTTTGGGCAGCGATGAATTGATTTTATCTATTCTAAAACCATCTGTTATTAGTTGCCAAGACTTTGAGAGGCCTAAAATCAAAGCAACTACAAAAAGAGTTTTAATGCATAACTTAAAAATTTTCATTCAAATCTTTTTTTGTTTTCACTTTTTTGAAATTATATATTAAGATAGAGTTAGCAATCTACTTAAAAAAATGTTGGAGTTATTATGTTACCAATGGATGCAAACATTCAAGAAGTACAAAAAGATCAAATTATTGAAGAAAAAACTATCCATAATCAGAGTATTAAATATCATCTCGCTTTTTCAAAAGCAGGCATTCTCTCTGCAATTATAAAGCTACCTCCAAAAGATGCAAAGCAAGTGACATATCAAGAACTCCCAAGAACTTTTGAAGATGAAAAAAAAATAGACGATTTGATTACTACATTAGGAATTACTGGAAAAATAACACTTCTTTTACATCATGAAAAAAGATTAAGAAAGATGGGAGATGAACTTAGATATATTCATCCTTTCAGATTTGTAGGCTATATCTTCTCTCACCCTGAATTAAAAGAGCATATGGCAGTGATTTTTGATGACTATTTTAAAAGAACCAACTTTGTTAAGGACTATGCTCAAACAATGGATATATATGATCTAAGAAATAAACTTGTTATGTATCTTGATGATTTTGCAAGCGAGCTTGACATCTCTGTTGATAAAATAAAACCATATATTGACAATAGAGATTGGGAAGGCCTTTTAAGATTTTTAATTAGCTATTAAACAAAATACTCTTTACAAACATCAATAAATGATTTTGGGTTGATTAGCTGGGCTTTCATTTTTTCTTGCATAAAAGTTGCAATTCCAGCTTCCCATACAGGAATTCCCTTTAAAAGCTTTTCGTTTGATGTTTCTGAAACTTTTAAATTACACTCTGTATGAACAAAGAATTTTGCTTTTGATACTTTCGTCAGTTCCATTGCTGTTTGACCTGCGCTTTTTGTTATTGTCAGATCACTTCTAAAATATATAGCTGCTATAACATCTTCCTTTTGGAAAGACATAGCTGCTATAGTTAAATTACCTGGAAACTCATCTATCTTCATAATCATTTTATGAAGTTTTTTAATTACAGGATCTTTGGTAGCAGAGCAATATGGGAAAATTATGATATTTTTTTTGATTAAGTTCTTTTTCATAAACTGAGTTAGATCATAAATATATTTATAGATAGCTTTAAAGCAAGGTTTTGATCCCAAAATAATCGTTATTAAAAAATCTTTAGGCTTAATTGTATATTCAATAGAGGACTCATTTTTTATAAAATGAGAGTTTCCCTTTTTAGACATCTCTTCTATTAATTTCCCCTCAAGATCATTTGAGAAATTTATATTAATTTTATAATCGATATTTTCTCTTTTTTTATTTTCTAATTTATAAAAACTCTCTCTTACTGGATATGGATCGTAGCAGACCCTATCCATGGAAATTCTGCAGTTTTCATTCCAAAACTCCTCTTCTGTTTGATCTTTTTTTAAAGGAGGTTTAATCGAAGAAATTAAAAGATATTTTTTATCTTTTTTTGAAAGCCTTTTTATAGGATTGAAATAATGTGTAGATTTGCAAGCTGGAAGATCTGTAAAAATTATTTTTAACTCAACATTTTTCTTTTTTACTCTATTATATAGTCTTATTGCTTTTAGAATTGCCGGCGCTCCTAAAGCTTGCATATGAAAAACAAAATCGATGTCATGTTTTAATAGATCTTGATAAGCTGAAAAAAATATTCTTGGCCAAAATAAAATATTTAAAATCCTTATCCCATTTCCCAAAAACTTTTGAAGTTTTACATTTCCCTTTTTTTGAGCTCTATTCCATGCATATACTCCAAAGTTCCCCATAAGTACACCTAGCCAATCTAGCATAAAATCTTTTGTGATGACATTTGCGTTTGGATCGTTTTTTTCTAATATCTGCTTTTGAGCTTTAGCTCCATGTAAATTTCCAGCTCCGCCAGATGCTGTAATAATTAGATAATTCATTTTTTTTTGGGGTTTTTCCATTAAACTTCACCTTTACTTTATATTATTTCTATATAGAAAAATCTTAAAAGTCAATCCAAATTCTTTTCAGTTTTAAGTTATTTTGTTGCAGATATTTTTTATTTTCATTATTAAAAAATAAGAGGGGCGCGAATGAAAAAGACAAAATTATTTTTTTTTCTATTAGTATCTGCTTTTTCAACTATCCTTTTTCTATTTTTTATTTTTCTTTGGTGGAATGAAAACCCCACTCTTCCTAAAAGATCCAATCCTGAAATAACTGTTTTAAATGTTATTAAAAATGACAGAGATAATTCAAAATCTTTTATTTTTAAAGTTGCATCCTACAATATTCATTTCGGTATTGGATTCGAAGCAGACTCTCCCTATATCGATAAAGCTAGCTATGTAAAAAGATTAGATAAAATTGCTCAAATTTTAAAAGATATTGATGCTGATATAGTTTTACTTCAAGAAGTAGATTCTCTTTCTAAAAGATCTCATTATATTGATCAAGCAAGCTTTTTAGCTACAAAAGCCGGGTATAACTATTTATCTAAATCCACAACTTTAAAAGGAAAAGTTCATATCAATTTTCATAATGTTTTTGGAAAAATTGCACACGGCCAAGCAATATTATCAAAATATCCGATAGAGTATAGCGAAGCTATAGTATTTGATTATGCAAAGTACATGCCATTTTTCACAAAGTGGTTATATGATCCACATGGAGCTCAAAAATGTGTAATCAACTTACATGGCAAAAAAATTAACTTAATAAATCTACATTTAGATCCTTGGTCTCAAAATGAAAGAGAAATGCAAATTCAAAAAATTAAAAAACTTTGGCTAAGAGATAAAAATACCCCTACAATAATTGGAGGAGATTTTAACTCTATTGCGCCTACAGCATCAACAAAAGATGGCTTATATCTTCAAGATGCCCCTTGGTTTGTAGATAAAAAATCCTTCGATATAAAAAATGAAACTACAATCCCTACAATATTGCATCTAGGTTTTAAGGAAGCAGCTCCCTTAAAGCTCTCTTTGAAGCATCGAAGATATTATAGCTACCCATCTGATGCTCCCAAAGAGAAGATCGATTATATATTTGCTGGATATAGAGCAAGAATAATTCATGGCTATATTTATGAAAATGCAAAAATAGCATCAGATCATCTCCCCATTATCGCTGATATAAAAATCAACGGGAATAAAAAAGAATCTCATTTAAACCATATAAGAAAATTAGCCCGCTAATATAGCCCCTACAATCATCAAAGCTAAAAGATATAATAGATTATCCAAACAAAAAAGTTTAAAACTCCTTTTAAATGATACAACTAAAAAAAGGCTATGGGTTGCAACGAGCCCAAGCCAAATTAAAAATCCTAAAAAGATACCATCGAAAAAAGTTGTAACTCCCATTAAAACTTCAAAAAGAGCCATAACATATGATATTACAAATACAAATATAAAAAGCAAAAAATAGTGATAAAAAGGCGGTTTTTTTTTAGTAGTTTTTAAAATCTTCTCGTAAACTTTTCCAAACAAAGCATTAGAGTACCAGAGTATATATAGTACCATATATATTGCAGACGCAAAAAAAACGGTTAGAAGATCTACATTTTTCACTAGCCAACTCCAAGTGGCAGGGTTAAAATAGGGCCTTTGTCGGGGCCTCTCCCTGATTGTAAATTATATAACTCTAATAATAACATAAAAGTCTTTTTAGAGTGAAGATCATCATCTTCAATATAAAACCAAAAATCTCTATATTTAATAGAAACATACGGATGTTTTGGTTTT
>JAAKFN010000086.1 GCA_011065045.1 Candidatus Anoxychlamydiales bacterium | reverse complement strand
TTTTTTTGGATTTTCTATAAAAAATGCTCTAAATTTTGCGATGTTTCCTAAAACCTCTTATATAACAATAAAAACTAAAAACTTAAAAAAAATAATTAAGATTACCACATCTCTAGTATCGGCCTCATCAAAAACTCATCGAGGGATAATATTGCTTTTAAAAGATGTTACAGATCTTCAAAAGCTTCAAACTCAAGCAAATAGAAATGACCGATTAAGCCAAATAGGTCAAATTACAACGAGCATTGCTCATGAGATAAAAAATCCTTTAAGCTCAATTAGAGGCTTTGCGTCTCTTTTATATAATGATTTAGAAAACTCAAAACCTCTTCAAGACTTAGTTACGTATATATTAGATGCTACAAAAGCACTAGAAAGAGTCACAAATAATGTATTAGCATATACAAGAGAAGTTGTTTTAGATATTGAATCCATCGACGCTTCATCTATGATAAAAGATATTGTTAAATCTATTGAAATCGATGAGAGTTTTTCTGAAAATGTGAAAATCAATTTAAGTCTAGCAAACTCTTCTTATTTTATACCGGCTGATAAAGATCTTTTAAAATCAGCTATTTTAAATCTTATCATTAATGCTTACCAAGCTATGGATGATAGGGGCTATTTAAGCATAAGTATTATAAAAAACATCTCGTCGATATCTATAAATATCTCAGATACAGGAGAGGGAATAGAAAAAAAGGATTTAGACAATATCTTTACACCTTTTTTCACTACAAAACAGAGAGGAAATGGTTTAGGACTACCTCAAGCACATAAAATCATCTCAGCACACTCTGGGATTTTAGAAGTGAGATCAATTTTAAACAAAGGCACTACTTTTACAATCACCCTGCCCAATGTAAGGAAATAAAATGATAAATAAAATCTTAATAGTAGATGATGAACCTTTAATTAGAAATTTTTTAAAAGAATCTCTTACAAGACTAAACAAAAAAGTTTTTACAGCTCAAAATGGCCAAGATGCAATAAAGCAAATAGAAAATCAAGATTTTGATTTAGTTATCACCGATGTTAAAATGCCAAAAAAATCTGGCATTGATGTTTTGAAATTTGCAAAACAAAAAAATAAAAACACCCTCGTAGTTGTAATATCTGCTTTTGCAAAAATAAACTCTGCTATTGAAGCTTTAAATTTTGGAGCTTATAACTATTTAGTAAAACCGTTTTCATTCGATACTCTAAAAGCAATAATAAATAAAGCAGAGGAACATCAAAATCTTATCTTAGAAAATTTCTCTTTAAAAAAAGAGATCTCAAATACATCATTTGATATCATCGCAAAATCTTTTTATATGCAAAACCTCGTAAATAACATAGAAAAAATAGCTAAAAGCAGATCATCAGTATTCATTTCAGGCGAGTCTGGCGTTGGAAAAGAAGTTATAGCTAAATTAATCCATCAAAGATCTAATCGAAATAAAAATCCCTTTATAAAAGTCAACTTAGCTGCAATATCTCCCACTTTATTGGAATCAGAGTTTTTCGGTCATGAAAAAGGAGCGTTTACTGGAGCTGATACTCAAAACATAGGAAGATTTGAACTGGCAAATAAAGGAACTCTTCTTTTAGATGAAATCACTGAGCTTCCTATAAACCTGCAAGCTAAATTACTCAGAGTTCTGCAAGAAAAAGAGTTTGAAAGAGTAGGCTCTACAACTCCTATAAAAGTAGATATAAGAGTGATCTCTATCACTAATCAAGATATTAACTTAGCTATAACAAACAAAACTTTTAGAGAAGATCTTTTCTATAGGCTAAATGTTTTGCCTATAAAAATCCCAGCTCTAAGGGATAGAAAAGAAGACATCTTGCCTCTTGCTAACTACTTTCTTTTAAAATTTTCTAAGGAAAATAATAAACCTATAAAAATGCTATCTAAAAAAGCTCAAGAAAAACTCATAAATTACCCATGGCCTGGAAATGTTAGAGAGCTTGCAAATACTATAGAGAGAACCATTGTTATGGAAAAATCTAAAATTATTGAAAAAGAGCATATTCTTTTAGACACACCACATAACATAAAAGGTTCAAAAAACGGAATAATCGAAGATGATTATATCGGTAAAAAAATATCAGAAGTTGAAAAAACTCTAATCTTAAAAACTTTAGAAAATCAAAAGTTTAATCGCTCAAAAGCAGCTAAGATCTTAGGGATTACTACAAGAACTCTTAGAAATAAACTCAATCTTTATAACTTAAAAAATTGATTATTTTAAAATCTTTACAATTACAATTCATTTAAAAAGAGATGAATGTGATCTAATAATTTTTGAGAGGTTTTTTTGCTATCATAAAATTTACTTAAATTGAAATCGATCTCAAGTAAAAAATACTTATATGCTATTTCATCTTTTAGCTCTTCTATAGCTAATATAGCTCTGTATTCAGGATCATTTTTTATGATATCTTCTAGATAGCTTTGGCATCTTAAAAAACTATTTTTTAGTTTTAACTTCAAAGCTTTAAAATCTACCTCTTTGGCTTGAGTGAGCATATAGTTTTGAGAGAGTGTGTGAATATATCCTTTAAAATCAAAGTCTTCATTTAGATATTTCTTCTCTATTGTTTCTAAAGTGCTATCTTCAAAATTATCTATTTTTAGACCTGATTTTGTAGAGTTAAAAAACTTAATGCTTTTAGAGTTTTTAGCAAAAATAGAGAACCAATCTCTTTCAATTTTCCATTTGAGATTTGAGTATATATCTTGATTATTCTTATCTTTTAAAATAAGAGGCTCATCCCCTATCTTATCTTGATTTTCATCTAATTTATTATTTTTGGTTATAGAAGAAGCGTAGAGTTTATTTTCTGAAAAAGCGAGATCTACACCATCTATGATTATTGGATTGCATCCAAATAGTTTTGCTAAACTAAGACAAATAGTAGTAACGCTCATCGCCATATTATCTGGTTTAGTTTTTAGATACTTTCCTAAAATTTTTAACTCATGCTCTAAAAAGACTTCGAAAAAAGAGTTAATGCCCGCTTTAATATAGCCCAAATCACCATTAAAGGCGTTGAAAACGCCTGAATTTACCCTAGTTGAGTATAACAGCGGGATTTCAAAAGAGAGAGCATCTTTTAGCCTTTTAAACTCTTCAAAGTTTGGATCGATAGCTACTGCTAAATGAGGTGAAATATTTTGATTTGTTAAAGAGGTTATAGCAGACCCTCCGGCTATTATTAGAGCTTTATTTGAAAGAGTTTTTAGTTTTTCATAAGAGTAGTTCAAAGAGGGCCCTGCTCCCAGAATTATTGCTGGTCTATTTTTGAATTTATTTTTAAATTTATTTACTAAAAAAGAAGACTTTAGTACTCCCAAATTTTTTATGAAATTTTTAAAAAGCTTATGAGAATATAAACTATCGTGAGTGGAATAAAAATTGATGAGTGAATTTTTTAAGATATTTTCTTTAAGATTTAGAAATTTTTTAGAAAAACCCTCAAAAGTTATCACTTCTATACTCAAAGAGAGACTTTTTGTTATGATACCTTGAAGATCTTTTCTTATATTTTGCATAAAATGAAAATCTACATTTTCATTTTGCAAAAAAGTATTAGCAATATCAAAAGCAAAAAAGCTTTGTAGGTTTTGCAAACTATCTTCAATAAAAACGAGTTTTTTATCTTTTTTTTTAATCCATTTTTTTAATTCTAAAAGAAATGAATGGTTTTTACATTTATAGATATAAATTGTATCTAACTTGTTTAGAGGTTTTTCTAAGGAATCAAAATCTTTTGATTCTTTTGAGACTCTAAACTTATTTTGTTTAGATACTTTTTGTTTTAAAAATAAGCTACTTGGATTTTCTCTATTTGTTAAAAGCAGCATATAAATTAGAGGAAATTTCTCTGATAAGATTTTTAGGTTTTTTTGATAGACTCTCATACTATAAATTTAGTTTCATCTATTGGATTTTCTTGCACGTCGAAAATAGTGTCTTGAGTTTTTTTTCCTTTTTCAAAAATTAAAAATCTTTTGAGTTTATTTTTTTCATAAAAAAGTTTGACCTCTCCATGCAGACATCCATCTAAATAGTTCATAGAAGTTTTTATAGAGCCATCTTCAAAATAGTATAGTTGCTTATTTTGCATTAAATCATCTTTGTATTGCTCAATAGAATAGAGCTTTTTAGATGCATAGTATTTATAGAATTTCCCTTGCTTCTTACCTAAAAAAAACCAGCTCTTAGATAAAATATCTCCGTTTTTTGAAAAATAAATTGAGGGTCCATGGAGTAGCTTTTTATGGTAGTGCATTTTTGCTAAAAGTTTTTTGTCTTCATAAAAAAGAGATTTTTCTTGGATTTTTAGATTTGATTTTAGATCAATATCTAAATTTTCATCAAAAATGATAAGATCGTTATTTTCAATTTTGTATATTTCTTTTAATTTACTCATAAAAATTTCCTTAAAAGATTTAAGTGCTTAGTAATCACATTTTTAAAAAATAAAAGTTTATTTAGTAAAATATGCATTTCATTATTTTCAATATTTCTAAGTAGTGTATGTTTCCAAATTTGCCAATAGGGATCTAAAAGATGTGTATAAGCAATCTCTCTTTGAAGTTTTAAAAGATTGAAATCTACTATATCTTTTTCAATATCTGATAGGTATTCATCGCAAAGCTCATCTGATTTTTCAAAACTCTTTAAAATTTTAGATAAAACCTCTATTACTTTTTTATTGTCTAATTTTATAGAGTTTTCATTTGAAATTTTTGTATGGATATACCCATCTAAATCTATTTGGTCCTCTTTTAAATTATTTAAAACATCTAAAAGTTTTAAATTTTTAAAATTTTCAATTTTAAGGCCGCCCTCTGTTGCATTGATAAATGTTTTATCTCTATTTAATGCAGCATACTCTTCAATCCAGCTTTTGGCGAGAAGCCAATCTTTTTGAGTCAAAACCTCATTTTCATTTATATCTTTTGTTTTGATAAGTTTGTAGGTGCTCTTTTCTTTAACTACCCCTTTTGAATATTTTTGTTTTTTAAATGAGAGATCAAGCCCTATTGTAATAATTGGATTACAACCTAGCATTTTAGCTATTTTGATTAAAAGAGTTGTTACAGTCCAGCCCGCTTCAAATGTTTTTTGCTCAGTATTCAACCCCTCATAAATCCATTTCTCTAAAGGATGCGCTCCAAAATCGGATACCAGAATTTTTTTTCCGTGCACTAAAGATAAATTATTATTATCTATCTGATTTTGATAAAAAAATGGTTTTTCAAAAATCTCGTTTTCTTTGAACCTTTTAAAATAGGGATTAGGATCAAGAGAGGCTCCAAAATGATACTTGATATTTTTTTTTGCAAAAATATTGAGAGCCGATCCCCCTGCAAAAATTAAAGCTTTATCTTTCAAATCTTTTAACTCATATAGATTCTTATCTAAAGAGGGTCCCGCCCCTGCAATTATCGCTGGGATATTTTTAAATTCTCCAAATAAATTCTCAAATAATATAAATTCATCTGTTTTTAAAAGATTATTATATAAATTTTCAAAAGTTTTTATCCCAAAATCACTATATAAATATGAAGTTAAATTAGCTCCTAGATGAAGCTCTTTAAGAGTTTTAGATATATTATCAAAGTTAGCTTCTCTTTTTTCATTAGAAGATTTAATGATTTTTATATCTAAATAGACGCATCCCCAAGCTAATTTTTTCAAGTCCTTTTCAAAATCTTTTATCAAAAAAGTTTGGGTTTTTTTTTCTTTCTCAAAATTTTTATCAACAAAACTAAGTAAAGAGTCATGTTTTTTTATATCATCTTCAAGAAAAACAACTTTTCTACTATCTAAGTCTTTAAGCCAATTTTTTAAAAATGATATATGATCTAAATTGCTTTTTCCGTAAACACATATAACATCTATATCATGAAAATCTTCAAAATATATATCATCAATATTTTGCATATATTACCATCTGTCTTAGCTCATTAAAGCTTGGTAAAAAATTTACAGACTTGTATTTTTTTTCTTTTATATTATACCAATAAGTAATAATTTCATATTCATTTGCTATAGCTACAAAAAAAGCTTTTATATAATGATTGTATCCTAAAACTTGATCGATAGTTTTTGAATTAAGTTTAAAAGCTTTACATTCGATCATCAAAAGTGGGTATATTGAATAATTCTCATCGATGTCTTTAGCAAAACAAATTATATCTGCTCTTCTTTTTTTTGATGCAAACTCTTTTTGTTTTATATGCTCTAATGATAAAAGATCTTTCTCAACTGCAATCAAGCTCTTTGGGAACCCAAGCTCATTTATCATATTATGTATTAGCTTTTGACGAACTTTTTCTTCCGGCAGAGCTAATACATAAGTTTTTCTTATAGGATCGTAAATTCGAGAGTTACTCAACTTCTACAATACCTAAATTAGAGTCATCTCTTTTATAAATCACTTTTAATTTTTGATCTTCTTCGCTTTTATAAATCAAAAAATGCTCACCTGCGAGTTCCAATTTCATAATAGCTTCTTCTTGGGTTAGCATCTTCATAGCCATAACATCTTTAGATACAACTTTTGGGATCTTGTATTTTTCTAATTCTTGGTTTAGAGTTTCCTCTTCGATTTCATCGTTTATATCTTCTAGCTCATCTATTTCAGCCAAAACATGTACTTTCATATCAACCGATGCTAGATCTTTGTTTCTATGTGATTGGAGTTTTCCTTTATATTTTCTAATTAATTTATATAGCTTATTAAAAGCTCCATCTATCGCTGCATATAAATCAACTGTAGTTGAGTGAACATGAATTCTATAATGTAAAAATTTTATTACTATCGAAACTGTATGCGCAAGCTTTTGAACCTCTAAGGTTACCACAATTTCTAAAATATTATTTGTAAAACGTTCTAATTTAGAGATTTTTTCTAAAACATATGTCTGCATTGGGTCTGTTATCTGAAGATGTTTGCCTGTAATCTCTAAACTATAGCCCTCTGTTTCAAATTTTGATTTGTCTACCATAATATCTCCTTTAAAAAATTGACAAAATTTCCGTTTTTTTATATAAGTATATTCATTACATGTAAGAAAAACTTATATGTTTTAGATATAAAAAACAACTAACTTTAAAAAGATGAAGTGGAAGTCAATCACCCCTCCCTATAAGGAAGGGGCTTGAACCGTGAGGATCAAGGGCAACTGGTTGACCAGAGAACTAACAGGGAGATTTAAATAATGTTAGTAGCCGTTAAGACAGAGAAAAGACAACAGACCAACGAGTGCCACCTCAGCTTGTTGCTCTCTGCTATGCAATTAAACAAAGTTCAAAGACTTAGTGTTGCACAGGAAAAAACCTGTTTTAACTTCTCGAGAGGAGGTCGGATTCAGTTATCTACTCCAATAGTAAC
>JAAKFN010000085.1 GCA_011065045.1 Candidatus Anoxychlamydiales bacterium | reverse complement strand
AAATAGCAAAAAAATCTCTTGATTTATCAAAAATAAATCCTAAAATTTATATACAACTTGAGAAACAATATCTCAAAGATGGTAAAAAATCTATTTTTAAGGCTTTAAAAAATGCTGAAGAAAGTTTACAAAAACATAAAGATAAATTACCAAATTTGAAATATAAATCACAAGTTGAAGGAACTATAAAAAATGTTGAAAAACAGATAGAAACTTTAAAAAAAATTATTGTTGATAAAGAGTTATAAAAATGAAAAGTAATAATTTGGGAAAATACTTGGAGAGGAGTGTAGAGATTTATAAAATTGAAAACATTCTATTTTTGAATGTATTAAGAATGAAAGATGCTGCAGTATTATTATATTTTGGTAAAGAGTCCTATCCAATAGAAAATATTGATGAGATAATTTGGAAAATTGTTTCAAGATATCCCTTAGTAATTGAGATTGCAGGTAAAGACAGTGAAGAAATGTTCGATATTCTTTTAAAGAATTTAAGTGAAAGAAAAACTCCACACCATATCATGACAAAAATATGTGAAGAGGATAATGTTTCTGATATAATTGAAGATTATTTTATATCGACTTGGCCAGATGAGGATTCTTTTGATAACTGGAAAAAATATTCTATTATTTTTATAGGTAATGAAAGAGAGTATATTAATTTCGAAAATAATGTTAAAGAATATATAAATAAGTGAATCTAACAATGGTGGAATTGGCAGACACAAGGGACTTAAAATCCCTTGGGAGCAATCCCGTGCCGGTTCGAGTCCGGCTTCGAGCAGTTTTTTTCTTTAACTTTACATCATAACTCAAGAATTATTCAAAATATTTTTTTTATAAAAATGGGACATTGTTTAACAAAAATTAACTACAAAAGATTTCTATAATACTGTTAAAAGAACTTCCCAACTATATCTGTGGGTGAAAGTCAGATGTAATTAAAGAGGATTCGTTAGTAGAATTTTAAAGAAAATGCATGTTTTCATCCGCCAACTTTGATAACATTAATCATCGGCTTAGAATTATAATTTTATTTTAGCCACCAGATTATAAAAAATAATTACGGTGTTTGGAGCTAGAAAAATGAGTTTATCCGCCATATAAATACTTTTAAAAACTGGCGAAATAACTCAATTTTTTTTAAGTATTTAAAAATCAAATTTAGGATCTTTTCGATAACTATTTTTACCATATTTTTTATCTAAAAGTCTTTTAGCAAAATCTTTTCCCGATTCATGTTTATAAGGTATATTTATTTTTGCCCAACTTGGAATTTTTTATCCTGAATATATTTAGATGCTAAGCTATCGGTTAATTTTTGAGAAAATGATTTGAACTGTTTATTCTCTTTGATTTAAAACTCAAACCGGTTTGTCTAAATATCTAAAAGTATTGGAAAAAACTCTTGCTATAGTAGTATCCTTTCTTGATGGCCCATTATAATATAAGTCTTTTTCTTCATCGGTACATTCTTTTATTAAACAATAAAAACAGAAACAAAAAAATATAGATCTTACAAATAATGATACTCTTGATTCTAGTTCTCCAATTTCATTTGTTTGAAAAGCAGGTAATCCTCCTATACCCTTAGTCATCAAAATTGTTTTATCATTAGGTTTTTTAACAAGGTTATTACGCTCAACTAATGTCATGCCTTGTTCAGAGGTTATATGTCTTCTTTTTCCTGTTTCTCTATTTTCTAATATTTTTGGTTGATAATGAAGATCTCTATCAGCATAGAAAAATATAGACTTAGAATATGTATGTAAATATTGTTCATATTCTTTTGTTGTCATATATAAATCAGCTTGACTTTCCGACAATGGAACGTATGTGTTGTGAATAATATTAGGTTTTTTATCTTCAGTTAAAAGAGAGGCTGTAAGAGCCCCGGCAACGAAATGAGCCATTTAATTTTCCTTTTTTTTAAAGATCATTTTATGCTAAAGAATTTTAAAATCAAGTTTTTTTGTAAAATTGTAAGTCCAAAGTTGTAATGATACCTCGTATCCATCTGCAATAAAATTTCTCGATACCATAATTTCCATTCTTTCTGAGGAAAACAGAAAAGAAAAATCCTGAAATTTTTACAGAGTAAGGATCTTTTATGAAAGTCATTTAATTTTTTGGAATTAGTAGTTTGAGGGAAGGGACAAAAAAGGACACTAATTAAGAAAAAACAGCTATAAACTACCATTCAAAACTAAAATGAATATGCTATAAAACATTACTTTCTAGTTATTTAAGATTTATCTATTTTAGTTATTATTTATGAGCGGAAGACTTAAAATCCCTTGGGAGCAATCCCGTTCGGTGCGAGTCTGTCTTCGAACATATTCTTAATAAAATCTATTAAAACCTAGGAATCGTGTTAAGTCATTAATAATAATTCGTTTGAATATAAATGAGCTTTTTGCATGTTTGATTTACGACCAAAAAAATATTTTTTTACCCTGATTTATGACCATATCCCAAGTATTATTGTTTGATATATGACCATCTCGGACAGATAATGTTGACTCGATTTGAATCGTAAAAATTGAAAGCAAATATTAGATCATAAGCTATGGACTACAAGTTTCTTATAAATAACTTTTAATATATTTTGGATAGAATTTACCCTGAAAGCAAAGATTTAGGGAATGTTTTATCAAATAACAATCAAATAGACAGTCTTAATCCCCTGATATTAAGGAAGTTGTGAGAAATGGTAATATAGTTGCAATTTTTATGCCAAATATTGCATGATAGGTATCAAAATGGAAAGAGAAGAAAAAATGTATAAAAGATTTTTTGAGCCGCCTAAGCATAGTTATTTTCTTTTTGGTCCTCGTGGAACTGGAAAATCGACATGGTTAAAAAAACACTATCCAGATGCTTTTTTTGTTGATTTTATCGATCCTGAAACTTTTAGATTGTATTCAGCCGCACCTGAAAGACTTCGTCAAGTATTAATAGAAAAACCAGATAAAAAAATTATAGTTATCGATGAAGTTCAAAAAGCTCCAGATATTTTAAATGTTGTTCACTCCATGATTGAAGAAAAAAAAGGATATCAATTTATTTTAACAGGTTCTAGTGCTCGAAAATTAAAAAAACACGGAGTAAACCTTTTAGGGGGTAGAGCTCTTTTAAAACATATGCCTCCCTTTTTTGCTAAAGAGATAGAAGATATATTTGATTTGGAAAAAAATATAAAATTTGGAATGGTGCCAATCGTTTTAGATTCTGAAATGCCTGAAGAAATATTGAAAGCATATGTAGGTATCTATCTTAAAGAAGAAGTGCAATCAGAAGGCATAGTAAGAAATGTAGGGGATTTTGCGAGATTTTTAGAGACTATGAGTTTTTCTCACGCATCTATCATAAATGCATCAAATATTTCTAGAGAAGCTCAAATAGCTAGAAAAACAGTAGATAGTTATCTAATGATCTTAGAAGATCTTTTATTGTCTTTTCACCTTCAGGTTTTTCGAAGAAAAGCTAAAAGAGATTTAATTAATCATCCTAAATTTTATTTTTTTGACTCAGGTGTATATTGTTCAATCCGTCCTAAAAATTTTTATGATCATGAAAGTGAAATTCATGGTGCTGCATTAGAAGGTTTAGTAGCTCAACATCTTAAAGCTTGGTTAGATGCTCAATTAGAAAAATATCAACTCAATTTTTGGAGGACTAGCTCAAAAGTGGAAGTTGATTTTATTTTATCAGGACCTAATTGTCTTTTAGCTATTGAAGTAAAAAATGGAAAAGTTGTGCATCCAAAAGATTTTACAGGTCTTAAAATATTTAAAGAAGATTATCCTGAAGCTCAGACTTTATTATTATATCGTGGAAAACAAAAATATAAAGAAAAAGGAATTCTTTGCATGCCAATCGATGAGTTTCTTTTGAAAATAGATCCTAAAGAACATTTTTGGGAATCTTTACAACAAATTCAAGGGACTTAAAATTCCTTGGGAGCAATCCCGTGCCGGTTCGAGTCCGGCTTCGAGCATATTCTGTATCAATTATTTACATCAAAAATCATAATAATTCGAAATATTTTTTATGAAAAATGGGACGCAAATGGGACATTGTTTAACAAAAATTAACTACAAAAGAACTCTGCAAATTTTCAAGTCAATACCGTTCAGTCATTTCAATCCATAAATCCAAAACCTTCGTTCCACTCTGATTTATCCAATATATATTCATCAATTATAAATCCTTTTATCCTATCCCTAAAACCCGGCAATATTTTATGATTATTGAGAACTTTTCGTGCTTTTTCTTTTGTAGAAAAAACACCTGAAAATTTAATGTCTTCAGTCCCATCTTCAAATTCAATAACGTGATATAAAAGATAAATTTTTAGATTTTCTTGAAAATTATTCTGTTTTTTCATTGATTAATTTTTTAATATCTTTATTAATAAACTGATTAGGGGACCATTTTGAAACTAATTTATCGATTATAAATGAATCAAAAGCACCTAAGGAGACAGCGGATATTGTTTGTGTAGTCAAATTATCAGAAATAAACTTATTGGAAGCTACTCCTAATCCAGTAAAAAATACAAACTTAAGTATTTTGAAAGGTAAAGTTTGGAAGAAAGTATCATGAGTTAATTCCTTATAGTAACTTTTTAGCAGATCTGCATCAGGAGGAAGGGATAGGAATTTTTTTTTAAGACGGCGTGCTTTTTTAAGAAAGGTAAATAAATAACCTAAATCAATTTGTTTTAAATTTGCTGCGTCTCTAATACAATTTGCATTAATCAAAATTTCTTGTTTGAAGTTTTTAAGCTGGGCCTTGGTTTTTTTACTTTTGGCAAAGATATAATCAATTCTATTTATAGCTAATTGTTCATTCAGAACACTACAGGAGATTTCTGAAAGATGCGAGCTAGCAAAATATAATTCTGCTTCAAGATCAACAATATGAGCGAGAATAGTAGCGGGTGTAATACGATGATCTTTTTTATTAAATTCATTTAATTTTTTAAAATCAAAAGTTGTTTCTATTTTTATACCCTTACTAGATTGATGTGTTTTGAATAAAAATTCAGCATCATTTAATATATTTGGTATTAATTCTTTTAAAATAATACGAGCAGAAGAATCTACATAATGTTGATCGAGAATTGATTTTTTTGCGCCTTCTAAAATGAGGGAATCGTGTTTACAAACACGAATATATTTTTCGAGTTGCTGAGCTAGTCTTCTGGCACTTCCCATTTTTCGAGGAGTTGCGATACAGATTTCACGTAATTTATCTTGAAATTTATGATCATCAGAAGAAATTTGCACTATTCCATGATGTTCAATGTTGTTCTCTAAATTTGTAATGATGCCAACGTTAGATTCTATAATATACAATATGTAAATATTCTTCCTTTAAGAGTCTAAGAAGTTTGTCTCCGCCAAAGTAATGAAAAAGCTGATCTAAAATAAAATAATTTGCAACTATTGTTGTTTTTCCATAAAAAATCATACATTCTATTAAAGATCCAATATCTAGAGGATAAGAGGTACTAAGCTTATTTTGTCTAGTTATAGTGATTGATTCAAGCATTTTTAGGAACCTTTGTTTTAGTATATTACATATAATTAGCGTCCGTATTATTACTGAATAGAGATTATAAAGATAATTAAATTAATCATAAAAGCTATGAATCGCAGCTTGTCGTAAAACAAGATTTGTTGATGTGTCAGCCTCTTTCCAACAGTTTTTGGGCTGTCTCAACAGGAAGGGAACCCAGGAAATCAAAAAAGCGCGTATCAAAAAAAAAGAAGCTCGAAATCTTGAGTCCAACTTTAAATGAGGATTAAGACTACTGTTATATGTAGCATTATATTTGAAATCATTAAATCAGTTATGGAAATATTTTAATTTTGTCAGGTGTTAATATTAAAAATTTTGTAGGCATTAAAAAACATGTTGTTCTAAGCACAACTTCTGATTCTTGTTCAATTAAATGCAAATAACCTTTAGATAAATATTTATTATTAATTTTAAACTCTACTTTTATCATAAATAATACCTATGTGATTTATTTTAAAAATGGGTAAGCTGAAATTAATGTTTTGGTTTCACTTTCAATTTTCATCAATCAATAATTTACAATTTACTCTCTCATAACTTTTTGAAACGCTATCAATTATCCTTAATTCCAAATTTTTAAATACTACTTCAAATTCCTTGCAATTATCAAAAATCATTTTATGAGAATAGTTATTTTTCCCTTGACTTTCTATCTCATGAGATAGAATTTCTAATTTCTTGCTTTCAAATGTATCTCTCAAAATATCTTCATCAAAAGATCTAACATGATAATATTTGAGGATTAAACTAAAATAACCAAAATCTAAATCTCCAAAAATTCCTTCTAATTCAAATATTTTTTCTTTTTTAAAAAAAGTTATTGTTTTAACAATTCCATCATGTAAATTTATATTTTTTACTAATATTTTTAAGCTTGGGGATAGATCATCATAAATTCTTTCAATATATTCATGATAATTTCTTTCAATTTTTTCGTATTCTTGATCTTCAAGTTTTCCAAAACACCACTCTTTTGTAAAATATTTCATTTAATCTCCTATTTTAAGAGGGTTTCCAACCATTTTTTAATAACCACTCAACTTCTGCCTTAGTTAATTTTCTATTTCCATGTTTCCAGGTTCCATCAACATTTAAAGCAGACCCATCTTCAAAATGCACATGATCTTTTTCGTGTGATCTTCTTCCTTGATCTACCCTTCTTGCTGATTTTGGAGCTTGATTTTTCTCAACTTGTTTTTGCATATTGCCAGGTTTTTTTCTTTCAACCGTTTCAAAGTTTTCTGAAGTCTTTTTAATTCCACTTTTTCCATCAGGACATTTAACATCAGATAATCTATCGACATTTTTGCTTATATTCTTGCCATAATACATCAATAAACCGCCTGTAGCAATCATTCCTCCAGAAGCCGTAATTGCAGCTCCTCCTGGCACGGCAAGAGCTCCTCCGCTGGCTACGACAGCAACCGTTTGCTGCACCTGAACCTTTAATCCCAGCTCCCACTAATACAAATCCCAAATACATCGAAACTTTACTTTGAACCTTAACTGCTGATCTTCCAAAAATTCTACCATAAGCTCCGGCTATTGAATCAGGGCCTTTAAATTCCTTTCCTATATGTCCTTCAATATATCCCGTTATAGTATTGGAAATAAAATCGTGAGCTTTTCTTTCTCCTGTCCTGAAATCTTGTTCAAATCGATTTATTGTTTCAGCAAAACCATTCTTAGACATATTGCCTTTTGTATCCATTTGATTATTTTGAATATTAGCAACAACATTTTTATTCCAAGAGTAGTTTAAAGTAACATCTTGTGCCAAGGAGGGAAGATAATCGTTATTAATTTCAAGACCGTAATAATCGAGTTT
>JAAKFN010000084.1 GCA_011065045.1 Candidatus Anoxychlamydiales bacterium | reverse complement strand
ATCTATATATGTTTCATCCCAAATGGGAATCATCAAGTTCTTGTGATTGGACAAGGAGAATCTGCTGTCGTTTGCGATCCCTGGAGCAACTGTTTTTATCCTTTGGATCGACGCAAATTATATCTAAGGAAAATTTCAATATTGGGTAATTTTTTTTCTAACTATCCTTTGACAAAAAAAACAAATACACAGCTTCTAAAAGCATTTTCTTGTATAGAGGGTTGAATGCTAAAAACATTCTCAAATTGGATACAACGAGTGCTTTGATATTTAATTTAAATCCGAATCAATCTGCTCTATTTCTTTAACAGCTTTCAGAAAATGATGCTCTACAGGAGAAAGAGTATCTGTAATTAATTGATCCCTATATTTTTTATATTCATTCATAACTTTTTCTATAGCGTTATCGTGGCTAATTTTTCCAGAATGAGAAAGAATGTCTTTTTCTGTCATTCGCAAAAAATCATCTAGTTTAAGAATCCAATCTTTCATATGCATTGTTTTATGATTTAACGCTTGAAGTTCAGCAAAATCCAGGTACATAGAGACAAGACGATTAAGAATATTTAATTCATCTTCATTTAAATAATTTTTCGCAATACCAATATCAGCTTGATTAAAGTATTTCCCTATCCAAGAAGTAAGACCCATATTAGGTTTTCTAGCATCTACTCTTGAATAGATGATTTCAGCGGCCGTATAACCATGAGCAGCCCAATGCATTTTGTTTTGTACAGTAGTAAAAAAGTTTTTCGATGTTTCTGTACTTGGATTATAATCAATGCTAGTAGCGTAAATATCAAGCACCTTGCGCCAAAACACTTTTTCAGAGGAACGAATATCACGAATACGAGAAAGAAGTTCATCAAAATAACTACCCCCACCTAAACGCTTCAATCTATCATCATCTAAAACAAAACCTTTAATGAGATATTCTTTTAATCGAGCTGTTGCCCATATGCGAAACTGAGTGCCTCTATGTGAACTTACTCGATAACCTACAGAAATAATAACATCTAAATTATAATGATCTATTTCACGAGCAACCTTCCGGTTTCCTTCCTTTTGAACTTTCCGGAATTTCCGGACAGTTGAATCTATCTGTAATTCTCCTTCCTTAAAAATATTTTGGATATGTTCTGAAATGGTTCTCTTATCTTTATCAAAAAGCTCAGACATTTGAGCTTGAGTCAGCCAAACAGTTTCATTTATAAGACGAACTTCTATACAGTTCTGGCCATCTTCTGTTTGATATAAAATAAGTGAACTATCAGGAAGGCGATTATTCATAAATAACTTCATTTATATTAAATAAATAATTTACAAAAGATTCTTAATAAAAGCCAATATTTATTATTGAATCAAAAAATGTTCCAATTTTTAACTCAAACATATCAACTTGTTCTATAAGCCTTAAAGGAAGAAACCTGATCAATCTTTTAAAACAACTTAAACTTATCATCAATTAGTAGAAAAACTAAAAAACTTTAAATGAAATTTCATGGCAAGCTTATGGCAAAGTCGATGGAGAAAAATAGAGGTTATTCAAGAAAATCTAAGACATTAAGAAACCCATAAATGATTTAAAGTTATATCCTTAACAATCTTGCTTTCTCTTGTTTTATCTATTTCATAAGACTGTAAATCCCTCCTCTTCGGAGTACGTTGGTTCAAATCCAACCGCCCCCAATTCGTCTATGAAAAATTTCAATAGTAACCATTAAAAAAATTATGGTTTAAAAACTTGAATTACGAAGTTTTTACGCACTAGACTACATTGAAATAGCGTAAATCTGTTTCGATTTTCTCTAACTTATTCTATTTTGGGCATGACATCTGAGACTTAGGATAAAAAAAAGGATTAAAATATTAATCCTTTTTATCGTCTAAAAATTAACGTGCAGTAACAAGATGGTTGTAGTTATTATTGGCGCTTTCTTCAGTTAATGTTACTTTAAATGAATTTGTATAATTTGCTGATGGAATAAATAATACTCCATTTAATTTAGAATTGGGTGGAAGAATCTGTCTTTTTGCTGCTTTAGCAAAATAATCTGAATCTAAAGCTTTATTTGCATTTGAAGATTTAACACCATCAATAATAGCAGGAATGGCAAATAACCCACTAGTAAGTATTGCTGCTGCGCCGTATCCCGTTGCTCTTCCTGCTGTAGATGTATGAACGCTTTCAACAACTTGCTCTATTCTTGCGCATGGAAGGCTTACTTGATCTGGAGAAAAAATAAGCGTTTTATCAGAGAAGTTTTTAATAATAATCTGCACAGGCTGATATCCTTTATCTAAAAGATCTCTATCTAAATATTTCTTGCAGTCTGCTTTATTAAAAGCTTTAGCTGCAATCAAGATATCAGGAGAATTTTTTGATAAAGTTGTATTATTAGTCCAGCCATTAAAAGGAGCAGACATTCCCATGACTAAGAAAAGAGACATAAAAATTTTATTATATATTTTTTTTGAAAATTTCATAATTTATCCTTTATAAAAAAAAATGTGTTTTAAATAAGGGATTTTATCTAAATTTCTTAAAAAGATCAACGATTTTATTATATTTAATAATAAATCAAATTAACTTTTGAATTTTTAATAACAAAACTAAATAAATTTTTACTGTTATATATTCCAGATTAGGCGTCTAAGGATAAAGAGTTAGTAAAAACTCCTCTATATAAAAAGACAATCAAGTTCAATATTAAAAACTCTCAATGTTCCTTTCATTGACTGTCAGATTTGATATTTTCCTGATTGTTATAACGAGAATCATTAGTTTCTGTAAAATCTTCTAAAGGTTCAGCTTTATAGCTAGCACATCCATTAAAAAAAAAGAATGCTATTAGCATTAAATAGACAAAAAAACCTTTATTGATCGTTTTTCTAAAAAACTTTATCATTTTTTACCTACCTATATTTAATATTTGTTTTAATTTTCTTCTCTTGTATTTGTCATAACAAATTTTTTAATTCTGTTTCTAGTTTAATTTTGTTTCGTTGATCTGTGATATTTAAGAAAGGGTTTCCATGATTGTGGGCTTATATCGAGAATATACAGGAGGGGATGTTGGAAAAAATACAATAGTGACAGCAATTTTTTTACGCAATTCTTACGCTCTAGACTACAAAAAAGTGGCTTAATCAGGCTGAAACTAGTTTAAATAATTGCGTGCTTAAGTTATTTATTGTTTTGCACTTGCATAATGCAGTTTCTTCTATTTTAATATATTTTAATAATAGGATAGAGACTGTAAATCCCTCCTCTTCGGAGTACGTTGGTTCAAATCCAACCGCCCCCATTTCTCTATGAAAAACCAATAAAAAAAGTCTTTACAGTTCGAATCCCAAAATTTGCAAATGGCACACTAATGGCACACTCTGGAATGACAAAAGAAGATAATGCAGGGAAAAGAGAAGTGTAAATTTATAAAAAAATAAAAATGTTTTAGCTGTATAATTGGTGGTTGTGGTCTAGCCAAATTACATAAAAAACATTGTCTATGATAATTCCATGAACTCGTCCATGTTTATTTGAAGAAATCTGAAACTGCCAGCCTACACAACTTTGAAGCTGTTCATTTAAATTAACAAAACCTTTAGGTCTAGTTGTTTTTGGCCAATCGTGTGAATGGTTTCTTATGCTTTTGTGAGGCTTTGTTACAAATTCTTGTGCAGTCCAAGAAGAAATGTCTCTTAATCTCTGCATTAAAGCTTGTGTGTAATTTTCACGAAAAGTAGTTGGGCATATTTCGGCGTCAGAAGCATCAAAATATTTAAATGAAAAAACTAAAGGACGGTGTGGTACCTCTGTTTTTTTTAAGAGACCTTTGTGTTCAGGAGGTTGTTTTTTTTTCATATAAGAGTTTTATAGAAGGATTTCATTGATTCTTTTGTAATTATTGCGTTAGATGGTTTGTCGATAGGGATGTCTTGTCTAGCATTTTTCCAAGGGGATTCATTATGGGTCATTAATTCTAAGTTTGATGCAGTTTCAATTCCAAAAACATTTACAACTTCAGTTAAATGAGAAATAATTTTATCATTAGGAATGTTTGGTGAAGATATTTCATCAAGAATAGGTCTCCATTCAGATTTTTTGAATCTTTGGTATTGAGATGGTAAGACAGGGCCGTGTACCCAAGCTTCAAAATCTTCAGAGAATAAAGGTTTGTCTTTTAAAGCTAAATACCAAGCTTGTGCGTAATACAGAAGTTTTTGTAATTTAAGATTGGTTAGAACTTCGCCTCGTTCCCTGCATTCAGAGAGAAAGAAGTTAGCTGTATTTTCAGGAGAAATGATGTTTTTCATAGTTGTGTATCCTCCATTTAGAGTTAATGATTTAAAGTGTATCACAAATTAAACAAATTAGCGTACTAATTCATTTATAAATTTTATATACCAAAAATTTATTTAATGTGCCATTAGAGTGCCATTGTTAGTGTGAATGTTAAATAAGTTGTTATAAATAAATATATTGATTGTGAATTTCAGGGGATTGTCAATCCCTTTTTGTTGTTTATACTACTCTTTGTTACCCTTTTCTTCTTATACTTACATTAAAATAATTTATTTATCATTAGTTATTATTTTATTCATTTTTCATTAACTGCTATTGTGCTATTATTATGGAAAAAGGAGAGCTTCCTTATTATGAAAAGAATTAATCCTTAAGGAGAAAAGTATGTTTAGATATTTGAAAGGAGGAATGCTTGGGCTTGCACTCTTAGCAACGATGTTCCTATCAGTAAGTGAATTGAGTGCTGTGCCAAGAAAGACTTATAAATCAAAGTCTTACTCAACAAAAAGTTATGTAAAAAAGCCTTATAAACCAAAGATGTATTCAACAAGAAGTTACTCTCAAAAATCTTATGCTAAAAAGTCTCCTTATCAGGGATATGGGAAGCCTAGCAAAGTGAATGGTTTACCAAAATGTAAAACCACATCTGGGCATGTGAAAAAAACCAGCAAAGGGTATACCTATGTTAATCCTTATGCTAAGAGTAAATAAAAGAATGAAAAAAAATTGGCAAACTTATGGCAAAGTAACTTAGGAAAAAGCAAGAAAAACTAAAATATCTAAAGTAAAGTATTGTTGCTTAAATTTTTTAAAGTTATTGCCTTACCAATCTTCTGTTATCTCGGTTATTCAATTTCATAAGACTGTAAATCCCTCCTCTTCGGAGTACGTTGGTTCAAATCCCACCGCCCCCAATTCTCTATAGAAATTACATCAAAAATTGCTCTAAAAATGTTCCTTTTCGGCATGGTTCAAACCAGATTCGAATTTAGAAATCAAAATGTAGTCCAAAATTGAGTCCCTGAAAAATCAAGTCGTTATTTTGGGAGCCAGAAGCGTCAGAAAATATTTGGCAATGATTAAACCAATCCTCGATCTCGTAACCTAGTTTCAGTCCGAAATGAGATCGATCGTGATTAAAATTGCAATCCCATCCAAACCCCATGAAACTATGCAGCACGAAAGATCCAAAATTGCGATCTAATGTTATGACGGAAATTACTGTAGATAAATTATCGACGTATTTATCTCGAATCGACCAATGTCCCCAAAGGTAACCAACCTCGAGATGACCAATGAAACTAAAGGAATTTTTTCGAATATTTCCAAAACACCATTTCCCTCTCAGTCCTCCCTTAGGACCTCCTCCCTGAAATCTTTGTTTTAAATTCTCTGAAGCAGAGAAAAAGAACAAGTCGAGAAAATTGGGGATTGTCCACTCAGAGTGGATAACTTGGTTGATCCATCCTCCCCGTAATCCTATAGATGGTCTTAAAAACAAGTATTCGCTGACTAAAAAGCTGCGCCCCAAATCCCAATCAAATATGTTGTAATGGATATTTAAGCTAGCTCTTCCTGTAGAAAAAGGCTCCAAAAGGGAAAGTCTAGCTGCTAAAAAAGCTGGTGTAATGGGTCCGCTTGCATGATCGGTTGCTTTGGATTGAAACCGGGTATAGCTTGCTTGAGTATCCCACTCATCATACTCCATGTTGTATCCAAGACCAATGCAGAAGCCTGGAGCCCAATCAAAGGAAAATGTTTTATAGGCGGTTTGTACGGAGTTCTGAGAGGATGTGAGCGTAAATGCCCAATCTAAGGTTTCGCTAGTATGCCAATAGAGTGTGTCAGCAAAAATGTCGATAGTTTTCCGCTGAGCTTCCGGTCGGACAGAAATGTTTGGCAATCCATTATTTGCATGGATATCAGTCATGACGATCATGAAAAAAACAAAGACTATTCTTATTATAGTTCTCAAATTATTGTTAAACATTATCACTTGCTTTTACTCCTTAAAAATCGAATCGACAATTGAGAGTTACTCCCTGCAGAGTTAAATCGCCATGCAAACGCTGGAGTTGGAAGGTAGCCAATCGAAGTTGATCCAACCAGATCTGCATTTCATACCCTAGCTTTGTAGCAAAGTGCGACTTGCCAGCGGGGAAGTCGACATTCCATTCGATTCCCATAAATCCTCGGAACATCAGGGCTCCTAGCGTCGAATTTTTTATGTTTACAGAAGATGTTTGGGAGGCTGTATTTTGGTACACGTCGCTATAAATCCACGTCCCCCACATTGTTGCCAAAGAAAAATCCCCAAAGAAATCGAAGAAATTGGATCCAAAGTTACGAACCCTCCACTTGGTATTGATTCCTCCTAAAGGTCCTATGCCCCAAAAATTGTTTTTCAAGTGCTCTCTTCCTGAATTGCTCGTGAGAACATTGTCAATAGTCAGATTGAAGTACTGTGCATGAATCGATTGCTTGATCTGTCCACCTTTTATACCCAAGAAGGGCCGTAAAGATAACCCCTTACTTATCCAATAACTTCGTCCTAATTCCCAATCCAACATATTGAGATGAAGACTCCATTTCGCGCTCATGCTCTGAGGAGTATTGCCACTTAAAAAGGCAGCAAAGAATTCTGGAGTGATCGAGGCATTGGGTTTGAAGGGGATCATATGCTTAGCATCTGTACGAAACCAGGTCCAATATAATACAGTATCCCATTGATCATACACCAAACCGTATCCAGTGCCTATTCGGAAGCCATAATCCCATTTAAAATTAAATCCTAGCGCTTCCCAACTGCTAGTATTATCTCCGATAGTGATAACATCGGCCCAAATAGAAGTAACTTCTTCAGAAGCAAACCAAGCGAGAAAATCCGTAGAGACAACCCAAGAGCTCTCAGTACGTGTGGAAATATTAGGCAAGCCATTGAGATTGTTTTCCCCAGCATACAGTTTCGGGAATGCTGATATTAGCAACATTGCGAAGAGAAGTGTTCTTTTACTAGAAATTAAAGTAGAACTCAAGGGTTCCTCCTTGCAATGTCAACACATTAACTAGTCTTCCTCCCGTAAAGGAATAAAATTGCAGTTGATCTAACCAAAATTGCATTTCATAACCCAATTTTGTAGAAAATCGGTATCGATTTTGGTTGAAATTAGCGTTCCACCCAAATCCCATAAATGTCCGCAGCATTGAAGCACCACTGTTGATGTTCTGAAGATCGACAGAAACTTGCTCTGAGAGATCATTTTGAAAGACATCGACAAACGACCA
>JAAKFN010000083.1 GCA_011065045.1 Candidatus Anoxychlamydiales bacterium | reverse complement strand
CATGAGGGATCGCAAATTTTTGCAGATGCTTTATCTAATAATGAGGCAGGAAAAATTATTATATATTCTGATGAGCAAACAACATTTGATGGTTTTATAAGCGCTCAGGGTATTAAGAAAGACGGAGGTTTTGTTGAGATCTCATCTAAAGATAAACTAAATATGGGTGGAGAGGTTTTATTAAATTCTACTACTGGAAAAAAAGGTAGCTTGCTTTTAGATCCAGGAAGCATTCAAATAATTCATGGTGATGCTAAAAACTATGGTGCTAATATTTTTGCGGATGGTTTTATCTCAGAGATTTTAAAAAATGCAAATTTAGAAATTTCAACTAAAAAAGCTACAAATAACGAAGATCAGACAATAACTATAGATGGCAAAGTAAGTATCTTATGGAAAGATAAGACAACTCTTACTTTTGAAGCTAACAGAAATATTATCATGAAATCTGGTGCAAAAATTGAGAATACTTCTGATGAAAAGTTTTTAGCTATCCATTTTAAAACTATAAATGATCAAGGAAATTTTACAGGTATTATATTAGAAAAAGACACGCACATTCTTTCAAGAGCAGCTAATATTAAACTAGACGGAAGATCAGGAAATATTGGTGATAATAATTATGGTATCTTAGCTCAAGGTAAAATAATGACCCAAAATGATTTGGGCCCGGCAGGAACTATTACACTTATAGGCAGAGCAAATCGAGGAGATAATAATAATGTAGGTATATATCTTAAAGGAGCGGAGCTTAGCTCTAAAAATGGAAAAATTTCTTTAAGTGGACAGAGTTTTGCTACAAAAGAGTCAAATGATGGTATCTTATTAGATAATGGAACTAGAATAATATTAGAAAGCGCAAATTTAGTTGTAGATGGAAAAGCATCCGGTACAAATTCAACAGGTGTAAATTTTGCTGATTCACATATAGAAGCTAGAGGACTCTCTTCAATTGATATAATTGGAAAAGAGTCTGGCAAAGTTGGTATTGATATTTCTGAAAATGCTAGGATTCTATCAATGGGTGTAGTTAATTTAAAAGCTACCGATTCAATACATACACATGGCCAGATAGTATCTCAAGGGAAAGTTAAAATAGATATTGGATGTGAAAAAGATGGTAGATTTGTTTTGAAAAAAACAATTTATGCTAAACAACTAGAAATCTATGGAAATGATAATAACGATACTTTTTATATGTACGCCCCTCAAAAATGTAAAATTTTTGGAGGCAAAGGTAATAATACTTTAATTGCACCAGATGGAACAAATGCTTATGAGATAACATCTTTAAATTCGGGTATTTTAAATAGAGATATTTCATTTGCCCAGGTGCAGAATTTAAAGGGTTCTATATATTTAGATGATACATTTGTTTTTTCACTTAATGGTAAATTAAATGGTAAAATTGATGGAGGTGGTGGTAAAAACACTATAATTGCTCCAAATGTTGATAACCTATGGACTTTAACATCTAGCGATACGGGATATATTTATGGAATTTCTAATTTTCAAAATATTCAAAATTTAATTGGGGGCGAAAAGAATGATACTTTTACATTTTTAACAAATGCTAGCGTAAGTGGTATTATAGATGGAAGATCAGGAACTAATGTTATTGACTATTTCTCTTGTATGAATGATATAACTTTAGATCTACATAAAGTTATTAATGTTCAAGAAGTGATTGGCGGAAAACAGAATAGTGTTCTTATCGGACCAGAAGATGTAAATGTTTGGTATATATCTGGTCATAATAAAGGCGAAGTTGGGAATATAAAGTTTGAGAATTTTCAAAATTTAGTGGGTAGCGGCATACAAGATGCTTTTTATGCCCTGGAGAGTGGTGCATTAGATGGAGAGATAAATGGAGCTGGAGGAAATAATTCACTCCACGCTCCAAATAAAACAAATACTTGGCATATCACTGGTGTAAATAGAGGATATATAGAAGATACATTAACTTTTTCAAATATCCAAAATCTTTTTGGTGGAGAGAAGCAAGATACATATAAATTTTTAGATTATGCATATGTAACAGGCTCAATTAACGGTATGTCAAAAATGAAAAATACACTAGATTTTTCAAGTCATACAAGTGAAGTAGCTGTTGATTTAAGTAATCTTGAAAATATTCAAGAAATCATAGGTGGTGGTAAAACAACATTAATTGGAAGAGATGTCGATAATATTTGGGCAATAACTAATGAAAGTTCTGGTTCGTTAAACGATCAGTTAACTTTCGTAAATATTGAAAATATAATAGGTGGCTCTAAAAAAGATATATTTGCAATTTCCAAAGAGGGAAAAATACATGGGTTTATAGACGGGAGATCAGGCGATAGCTCAATCTATGCATCAGATAAAGATAATACTTGGAATATTTATGCTGTAAATACAGGAAAATTAAACGATTCTTTGAATTTTAAAAATGTTAATAATTTGATAGGATCTGATTTAACTGATAAATTCTATTTTGAGAATCAAGGAAAAATCGAAGGAAAAATAGACGGTGGAAAAGGAATCAACAATATTTTGGATTTCTCCAAAAAAGCAGATCCAGTTACTTTAGATCTTAATAAAATAGATAATGTAAACACTGTATTTGGTTCAAAAGGATTAGATACTTTAATTGGAAGAGATCAAACTAATGTTTGGTATTTTTCAGCATTGAATGAAGGATATGTTCAAGATATTAATTTTATCGGTTTTGAAAATATTCAAGGTGGAAATTCTAGTGATATCTTTGTTTTTAAAGACAACACTGGTGTTACGGGTTTTATAGATGGAGGATGTGATTTATCGATGAATATATTGGATTACTCTCTATGTACAAAGCCTGTTCAAGCAGATCTTTTATCAGGAGAGACATCTAATAGTTTAAAATCTTCAAATATTCAAGCAGCTGTGCTACCGAAACTATCTGGGATAAATGCAAAAGAGCTTGCCCAATCTGTTGAAATACCACTTTATGAAACAGATACTTTAGAAGATTATTTTGAAAATAGTTTTGTCAGACTCTTTAAAGATTCAAAATTTATGGGTGAAAAAGATCGAATTATAGATGAAGTTAATTTCCCAATCTATTGGGCTAAAGGCGATTATACAGGTTTTGTTTATAGAGCTTCATCACCATTTATAATAACTAAAAAAACATCTAAATCACAATTTTTTAAAGTTACTATGAGTCCGTTTTTAGCAGACAATAGAGTAGCTGATGACTCTGTTAGAATGAAAAACAATTTATATAAACCAATTTTTAATGAAAAAATAGCTGTTCGTGGTCATTTAAAACAATCAAATGTAGAGTTTAAAAAAGAGGATAGTGGATTTGATCTTGAAGATTTTACTATTGTAGAGCAAAATGTAAAAGAAAAGAGTATAAAGCAAAGGCCTAGGTCTTTTCATTATACTTCAAAATAAAATAGGTTAGAAATATGGAAAAATATATTTGTTTAGTTTGTGGTTATATTTATGATCCTAAAGAAAATAATAACGTGTCTTTTCAAGATCTTCCAGCTGATTGGTTATGCCCAGAGTGCGGAGTTGGAAAAGATCAATTTGAGCTGGTTAAGTGAGAGCTGTTGAAGTAAAAAAGGGAATCTATTGGGTTGGAGCAATCGATTGGGAGCTCACTGAATTCCATGGTTATCTAACTCAAAGAGGATCAACATACAATGCGTATCTTATCATAGATGAAAAAATTGTTTTAGTTGATACTGTAAAATCTCATTTAACTGATGAGTTGATATCGCGTATAAAAACTATAATAGACCCATCTAAGATCGATATTATTATTTCAAATCATACAGAGATGGATCATTCAGGTTCTATCCCAGCTATTATGAAGTACTGTCCAAATGCAGAAATTGTTTGTTCTCCAATGGGAGAAAAAGGGCTTAAAAAACATTTTGATACAACATCTTGGAAATTTAGAGTTGTAAATACTGGTGATAAAATAAATATTGGAAAAAGAGATCTCTCATTTATTTTAATGCAAATGGTACATTGGCCAGATTCTATGGCTACATATTGCCTGCAAGAAAAATTACTCATGCCAAATGATATATTTGGTCAACACATGGCCTCTTATGAAAGATTTGTAGATGAAGATCGCTTTGATGTTGTTATGGAAGAAGCAAAAAAGTATTTTGCAAATATTTTACTTCCATATTCTAGGCAATCTCAAGATGCTGTGAGTCAAATTGAGAAACTGGATCTCGATATGATAGCGCCCTCTCATGGACTCATATGGAGAGGAGATGATGTTAAAAAAATACTAAAAGCTTACGATAAATGGGATTCAAACATATGTGAGAACAAAGCTGTAATAGTATATGATACCATGTGGGGATCTACAAAAGAAATGGCGATGAGTATTTATAAAGCTTTTGAAGCGAAAAATATTAATGTAGAGATCAAATGCTTAAAAAAAACTCATATCTCCGATATTATGACAGATGTTTTAGATGCTAAATACATATGTGTAGGCTCTCCTACTCTAAACAATACAATGATGCCAACTGTGGCTTCATTTCTATATTACATGAAAGGACTTAGACCGCAAAATAGAATTGGGATAGCTTTTGGATCATATGGATGGGGAGGGCAGAGTTTAAATGAAATTGAAAAGGTCTTTGAATTTTTAAAATATCAAACTTTAGATACTATAAAATTTGAATACATACCAAGAAAGGATGATTTAGAGAAAATGACAAAAGACTTAAAAAATAAACTAGGTTAAACTCTATTATTCATCTAAATATTGCTAAGTAAAATCTATTATAAATTTGGATTTACAAAAAAATCATGAAAAGAAAATATTATCTAGTTATTTTGCTACTTCTAGCTCTTTCGTCTTTTACAATAACTGATGTTTTTTATAAGAAAACATATGTCTATAAAAATCTAACAGGTTCTACAAAAACTACAAACACTTTGATATTAACGAAAAAAAAAGATGACTTTCTCATGACAGAAACAAGTGATCAAGGAATCACAAGTTCAGTTTACTCTTTTAAATATGTTTTAAAAGATCAGCACGTTCAATCTGCAAAAGAAGACTCTGACTATAAATTTACTATAAATAAAAGAAAGCTATCTTTAAAAGGCAGGGCATTTGGAAGAAAGATAAAAAGAGAATACATCCTAGCAGATAGATGGGTACAAGATTTTACATTTGGCCTCAGACCATTTTTGGATTCTAAAAGACAAAACTATTCATTTGTAATTCTAAGTCCCAATGATTTTACAACTAATGAGCTTATCGCTTCTAAAGAGGGTATTGAGAAGATAAAAATAGGCGATACTACATATAATACTCAAAGAGTAACAATTACACTGCCTGGTTTTAAATCAATGTTCTGGAAAGCTGATGCTTGGTATGATTTAGGAACGTTTGATCTCATTAAGTATAGAGCAAACAAAGGGCCAGGAACTCCAATGAGCACACTCATTTTGAATTCAAAAAAATAGATAATCTCATAAATTTAACTACAGCTTAAAATAGTATGTGATAGAGATATTCTTGACATTATGCTCACCCTAAAGGAAAGGGTTTTCTTGCCATGATTGATAAAACAACTTTAAATTCAGTAGAATATTAACATAGGCTGTTGATATGTAATTATTAGAAATTTAAAGTTATTTATATGCTTTGAGAAATAATTAAAACTGTTGTATAATAATATATACATTAAAATGCAATCTAATTAGATGTAAATTAATACCAACAACAAATAATTCAAATGAAATATAATTAAAAAAAAGGGTAATAAAATGAGTGCTTCTCTAGGTTCTGATTATCGTGTCTCAACTCATCCAATTCCATATCAAGGAAGGGGAGTAAAAAGAAAACCTGATCCAGATTTCGATCAAGCTGATACAGCTAAAAAAAAGCGTATGGATCATGAATTATATTCAATAATACATTTCCTAGCGATTAATATAATAGATGATATTAGAGAGGCAAGTCAATCTCCAGAAATTACAGAATTTAAACAAAGATTAGATCAAGAACGTACTTTGGAAAATAAAGTTTTCTATATAATAAAGAATTTCCCGGAAATTCAAAGGGTTAAAGATTTAGTTTTAAAATTTTTCCCAATATCTCCTCAACAATATAATTATTTAATATCAGCAATAGACAATACTCAAAATAAATATTTGCTTTTAAAATTTCTATTTAATAATACAGCCAAAGGCTTTTGCAAAATTACTTTCCCTTCATCGCCTCTTATTTCTTTAAGAAAGGCTAGATTTTACAGAGAATTTCTTTTTCATATTATAAAAGATCCTTCAGTATTTTCTTTTGCTAAAGAAATTTTTGATGAAGCAGTATTCATGCATCGCCATATTACTGGATTACAAAACAGTTTTTCTAGCTCATCACGCAGAATTAATGATGAGAAATATATTGATGCAAGTATTTGTTCACTTTATTTGCAAGCTGCAATGAATGCTAATGAATTTAAAGAAGTTTTGAGAGCATTTAAAATAGCTAAAGATTTAGGTGTGGACTTTATCGACGAAAAAATGATTTCAAGATGTATTGTAGCCGCGGGGAAACTTCATGATTTTTCACAAGCGTGGGAAGCATATTGTTTAGCAAAAAGCATGTGCATTCAAGATCCTATAATTATTTCATGCATTATTGTTGCTGCCGGGGAAACCCACAACTTTGAAAGGGCAAAAGAAGTATTCGAAGAAGTTACAAAAAGAATAGATCTACCAGAAGAAGATATAGCTATTATTTATTCGAATTATATTACTGCTGCTTTCGATAATAACAAACCAGAAGAGGCTAATAAAACCCTAAGCAGAACACGCTCGCTACATTTTAAGAATTACCACCAAGGAAAAGCTAAAATTTACTCTCAATATATTTCTGCAGCTTTTCGTAATTCTAAATTTGATTGTGTAAAAGATGTTTTAAAAGAGATAGAAGGAAGAATCTTTTCTTATCCTAAAACACAAAGATTGATATTTTTAAATTATATTAATGTTGCTTTTGCAAATAATTGTTTTACGGAAGTAAAAGAATTTATAGAAACAATCGGTACAATGCGATTGCGACGCAAAGACAAAGCTATTTTGTTAAATCACTATATTAATTTTTTATTCGAAAAGGACAAAATTGATGATGCTAAAAATGCATATGAAAATTTCTTGAAACCTAGATTATCGACAATTTTGAGAAATACCAACAAATCAGATGATTCATATGATTTACATGGTTTATCAATTGGCTCAGCGTATTTTTATTTAAATGAATTATTGAATGAAATGAAAGTTGGAAACAAAATACTAGTTATTACAGGAAATGGTAGACATTCTTCTAATAACAAACAACATGCATTGCTAAATTTTGTAAAAAAGCAAATTCGACAAAGCGAAAATTTTATAATTGATGAACCTATCGAATCTGGAGCTTTAACAATTTTAAAGAAAAATTAAATAATTCTAAGAAGCTCTAATTCCTTTATCTTTTTTATGAAAAACAAAGTAAGTTGTATAAAATTCTAATAAATGAAATCAAGCAACTATTTCGTAATATAATAAAAAAAACTCTTAATTTTTTTTCAAAATTGTGCACACTAACGT
>JAAKFN010000082.1 GCA_011065045.1 Candidatus Anoxychlamydiales bacterium | reverse complement strand
GACAATCAAAACTAATAACTAGAAATTTTACTCCAGTAGTTTTTGAATCAGGACATTTAATAGGGTGGGGGAATAATTTTTATAAATATACATTTGATATAGATGACGAAAAGCAAAAAAGAGAAGAAGAGAAAAGACAAAAGTATACGAATGATAAAGGTGAGTGGCCAAAAAATGAACATACTATTATAGCTCCTTTAAATGAGCAAAAATCAACTGTAACACCTTCTAAAGATAGCACAGCTCCAGCTGTATTAACTCCTGCAGCCCCAGCTTCTACTACAACCGATTCTACAACGACTACTAAAAAAACAGATAGTGAAGATGGAACTGCAAAAACTAATGACGAAACTTCAGCTACTGCTGAAATAGATGTTTCTCAAAAAGAGGCTAAAGATGCTCAGGCTCAGCCGGTTTCTCAGGAGAAGCCATCTTGCTGCACGAAAAAGGCTGTGAAAGCCAATGCATGTGATAAATGTGAAACTAAAACTGATACTACGAAAGTAGATGCTTCAAAAACACCTATAACTAAAAAAACTAAAGCTCCAAGCTCTGAAAAGAGCGATTCACCCAAAGAAGATAAAGATAAGTCCGCTCCTTGTAAAGTCAGAGAAGATAAAGATGATGGATATAATTTTTGGGAATAGTTCCATGATCTAAGTTTTATTTTGAAGAGATCGTAAAAGGTTACTAAAAGCTTTTTTTCTATTCATCAACAGTATCATCAACGTTGTCGAAGTTTTGATTTAGAAGATCCTTTTAGAGCAAAAACACCTGAAATTATTATTTATTAGTCCAATATTTTCTAAATCTTTCCGATTTAATTTTCTCAATAATTAAAATTTTAAATATTAGTTTTTGTAATGTTTTTTACAATTGTTTCTAATTACATTTTAACATATAATTCTTGTAAATTTATAAAGGATGATTTACATGGCAATACAATCTTTTCAAGGAGATGTTCCATCGAAATGCAATATTTGCTTTGATCTAGAACCCAATAAGGAATTATTAGTTCAAACTACATGTGATACAAATGCTATTGGGACGGAGATTATACCTAATGCCTATCATAGAGAGTGTTTAAAGCAGTGGGCTCTAAAAGGGACTTCGTTTACATGTCCACTTTGTCGGAAAGATCTTGATAAACGGTATTTATTGAGCAATAGAGAGCGCTTATTTCACTCACAAGAGCTAAAAACAATTTTAAAAACTACTAAAGTATTAATTGAAAGGGCGCCTCCAAGTATAGCGGCTTATTTACTAGCTTTTTCTTTGTCAGGAGGGGCAGCTCCTTCCTTGGGGGAGGGAACGACATTAATGGCGACGGCGATGTTACTGGGAGGACTGACTGGCATGACAAACTTTGTCGCTAAAATCGAATATCTTAATTATAATAAAGACACTCTGATTTTTCTAGGCACTCTGTTGAACATATGCTCAGTAGCTTTAGGTGTAATTGGTATGAGACCTTTTCTAGAAGTACTCATTGTAGGATCTGAATTACATCATTTTGCTAAAGTAGCTAAAATAGCCGGACCAATAATAATGGGACATTGTTCTATGCTTGCCTGCATTCAAGCAGTGGAAGGTCTATTAAAAATATCTCAAAAAGTAATCAATTATATAAATTGACTCCCATTTTTTATGAATCCTTATAGATTGGAGCAATATTCTATTTGTTCTATAAAAAACGTGCTAGTAAAGCTAATGAAGCAGAACACAAGAAATTGTTGAAGTAGAACTGTTCTAAATGAATAAGAGGTTCTCATGACAATTCTTTAAAGTGGTATTTACACTGCCTTTATTTAACATAACATGTATTATCAGACGTTATGATCGTCTAGTGAATTAACAGCCCTTATAATACCCCAAAAGATAACTCCCGCTGATAAAACTATTAACATATATTTTAAGTACTTTAACGGGGTTCTCAGAGTTGTAGCCAATTCTGTAATTTCTTTTTTAGCTTCTTCTTGGGCGCTAATCATATATCTCAATGCAGCATTTACTTGTTTGATTTCCTGTATACGATTACAATCAATATTTTCGATATCACGTAGCTCCGCTATTACAGTTTTTCTACATACCTTTATAGCTATTTCTGCTTGAGCGAAATACTTAGACCATATTAAGCTAAAAAGAAAAATAGTTTTAATTTCTGTTTTAGCGTCTACTATAAGGGACTCAGATTTTCTAAGTAGGCTTGCCGTTTCATCTGCGTGGTACATAAAGCTTTGTCGAAGAATAGTAGGATTGTTCTTTAATTTTTCCAAAGTAGCCTGCATCCTTTCTAATTCGCTACTCATTTCTTTTATAATTCTAAAAGCTGGTTGCAGACTTCTGGAATCAATTCTTTGAATTAGGCTCATTTTTTACTGTCCTTTGTGTTATTTTAATTATATTACTTTTACTTAAGTAATAATATCAATTTATTCGATTTTAATCAATATAATTACGTGATTATCTAACTAAAGAGTAACCGTTTAGCAATCAACGGTTTTTGACATAACGATCTAATTGTTAGATATTTACATCCCCTAGTTGTTTTGGTTTCTTTTTATAGCAATCTATTCTAAATAAAAATATTACTATACGATTTAAAACTAATTTTTCTATACTATTCGATATTCTACAATTTAGGAGGATAAAATCATGGCAGCTCTCCCCCCTGCTCCTATAGCTGCTCCTATTGCTGGAGTAGATGCTGAAGATGTGAGAATATCTAAAATGATACAAGATGATCTAAAGGATTATTGGATAGACCCTTATAATAAGGTCTTAAATGACCCTATTAGAGCTATTGTATATTCTGTTGCTATAAAAGTTCTTTCTTCGTTTGTAGCGCTAATCTTCCCCTTTATAGCCTATACTACGTTTGGGCTCTCTATTGCTTTGATCGATAGAATCGCTTATAACAACCCTGCGGTCTTTTTTCAGAAAGTTATCAATAGCTGTAAAGACTTAGTTATATCGCGTTTTGTATCGATTACAGATAGGGTAATTAGTGTTATAGATGATTTGATCGAATCTATACCAAGCTTTTGATGTAGATTAAATATTTAAATATTTTTTACTAGAATGTGGGATTGTTTAGCGGCATCTCTAGCGGCTCTTCTATTAAAGTAAAAATTTTAATATATACTAACTCCCCTTTTTTCATTTTTGGCTGAGGGTTCAAAAAAAAACACTCCAATCTCTTATGTTAAATATTTAGTTTTTATATATTTATTTTTTTAATAAATATAACTAAATATATAAATATTATTATTTAATATTTTATTATTTCACGTCCTGTAAAGCATTTTTTTTTCTTGTTATAATTTATATTTTTATTTATTTATATACTTAATATTTCTTTACTAAAACCTAATAATTGACTATAATTATAGTTGATTGTTTAAAATGTATAAATAAAGTTAAATTAATTAAAAATTAATAATTTAATAATTAAATAAAAGGAGAATTTATTATGTCAACATCACCAACATCAAATTATGGAGCTAGAGCTGGCGTGTCAAGGTCAAGTCCAAGACGAAGAGTCGTTCCATTGCATGCAGAAAGAAGTTCTAAAGTATCTGGAGATAATGAACGAAGAACTGAAACAGAAATACAAAGAGATAAAGGATATGCTGATTGGATGACTTTTGCTACAGCAGTTGTAACAATTATCAGTATTTGCGGTTTAGCTCACGGAACAATTGGTTTAATGGCAGGTCATTCTTTAACAGCTTCAGGAGTTGTATCAGGTTTAGCTTCAGCTGGAGGGTCTTTTTTAGGTTCTAGACTATTGATTTTCAAACGAGATGAATGGAAAAAAGGAAATATAGAAACTTCGGATAAAATTACCCTAGCAGCTCTAGGTTTACTAGGTATAGTTGGATTTGCATTACCAGCTATCATTGGAGCTATACCAAAAATTGGAGCCTTAACTAGTGCATATGTAGGGCCATTGACGGGAGCTGGTTTGTCAACACTTGGCTTGTATTTATGGAAAAAAGATAATGAAGCTAGAGCTAGAACTAATAAGCAAATAGATACTGAACGAGCTGATAAGAGAGAAGTAGCTGAAGCGGCAAAAGCTAATGATATTAAAAAAACGGAAGAAATAGAAACACAGATTGTTGATAGCCTAAATAATGCTAAAGGGGAAAAAGAGATTCGAACTATACTAAAGTATCAAAAAAATATACAAAAAGTTGATATACGAAAATTTCTTGCTGAAGGACTTTTGAATAAAATATCAGATGATAAGAGAGGAGTTGTAACTAAGATAATTAATGAACTTGCTCCTGATCCTGCTGCTGGCGCTGATAGTAGTGCAGATAGCGAAGCGTCGTCGAAGGGGGTAGAGGAATAAACTCCGGGGTACTAAAGCTGCAAAACTAAAATCAGTTTTTTGGAGCTATCCAATTATGTGGAAGAAGTAATGATTTAATTAAGTTCTAATAAATTAAATGAGCAATATTAAAAATATTGCTCATTTTTTTTGCTTACGTACTATATAAATATCTAATATTTTAACTAGAAGATTAGATAAAAAAAATCAAAGAATCCATAGGTTAATGATAATCAAAATAGCGATAGAGGGGCTTTAAGCAGCGACACACTGCTTATGATTTAAAAATCAGGAGCAGCAAAGTTACAGACTTTTCTTAAGCTGTTTTTTAATAATCTATTTTTCAGTTTTTCCCTGTATTGAATATTAATCCAATTTAAGTCGTTTTTTACATCTTTTTTTATCTCTTCTCTATTTATTAAAGAAAGAGATGAGTATTTTTTTAAAACGAGATAAAAATAAAGATATACATCTTCAAACATTAAATTGTTTAAAGCAAAATCACTAGCGTTTTTAGAGATCTCTTTGCATAAATCATCATTTTCTTTTGCCCATTCTATCTTTTCAATCAAATCACTAATATCATGCTTTAAAGGCACATAATGAACGTAGGGTTTCAAAGGCTTAAAAAACCATTGAACCCCTGGGAAATCCTGCTTTAAGGTTAAAGAATTAGATAATAAACGGGACTGAAAGGCTGGAGCTGCTGACATAACTCCATCCATTAGAGGTAAATATTTATTCTCTAGTATCTTTTTCATTGGATACCACCCTTTAGAACAATAAATCCCCTCTTGCTCTAATTTAGTTTGTAAATCTTGATTTTCAACTTTTGCATTTAATTTTGCGTATAAATGATTTGGATATTCAAGTGCCATCTTGCATAATTTTGAACGAATGCCATTGGTTAAGCTCCCCCTCCAAAAAGCATAATTTTTTTTGCTTTTCCAGCTATTTTTTTTGATAGCTTTTAAAACGCATTTTATTTCTTTAACCCACCATCTGGAAACTGAGCGCCAATCAGGGATTAAAATTACTAATGGTAAATCCCTTTTTTTTGCAGAGCATAAAATAGGAGCTTGCATCTCTTTTTTTTCCGTTATATAAAATTTCTCAGATTGCCCTCCAATGGGTATGCCATCTTGATGAGAAATAATGATATCGAGATCTTCTATAGGTTCAAGAAGAAGCAAGGTCTTTATAGCTTTCTCAAGAGAACTATCTTTTAGAGAGATAGTTTCTCCATCATTAAAATAACGAAAGAGTTTATTGTTTATAATACGATAACGAATTATCTCATTGCATGGGAATGTCTCTCTTATTTTTTTGAATGTTTCATCAACTTTTTTAGATGTAATGCCAGAGGAGGCAAAAGGTTCAAATTCTTCCTCAATTTGCTTAATCATCCAAGTAGGAGGGTTATTTTTAATTTTAGATTTAAAAACTTTTTTGTTTAATTCCTTAACAAAAGTCTCTTTGAATAAATATTTGTTATGCTTATTTATCAAACTCCATGAAATATAGGAAGCTACTGATAGAATTAGTATAAGAGAGAGTAATTTTTTCAAGGTAGTATGTATCATTTTTTTTATAATTTTCGATATCTTGTGCTTCTACCGAGACCGAGACGCTCGATTTTTTTTAGGCGGATTAATTTATTAAGTACCTGATTAACGGTAGGTCGGGATATTTGGGTTTTTTTAACTATTTCTTTTGGTGTAGCTTCATCAACAGTTTGGAGATATTGCCATACAGCTAATTGTTTAACAGATAATATTTTTTCAACATTTTCTTGAGAAAGAAGCTCTATGGCTGTTTTTGATTGTTGAAGCAAAATTTCTAAAAAGAAACCTAGCCAAGTTGTAATGGTTTCATGAGAGGTTTTGAAAGTTTTTTGGCTTTTTCTAAGCGCCATGTAATAATCAGGTTTATTATCTTCTATAAGCTTTTCATGCGAAACATAAGGCATATACAGATATCCTGTTTTAAGCAAAAGTAAGTTTGTTAGAATGCGGCTAAGTCGTCCGTTCCCATCTTGAAAGGGATGAATTTGCAGAAACTCAACAATGAAGTTTGCTATGATTAAAAGAGGGTGATTTTTTTTCTCAAGAAAAGCTTCTTTAGTCCATTCAACTAATTCTTGCATTTCTTTTGGAGTTAAAAAAGCTTGAGTTGTATCAAAAAGAACTCCAATGGATTTGCCAGCTTTGTCAATCATATGTACTTTATTCTCATTTTTTTTATACTCCCCTCGATGAATTTTATCTTTTTCTACATAGTTTAAAAGTTCTTTGTGAAAATGTTTAATTGTACTTTCTGAGAAGTTAATAGATTTCCACGAATTAAAAACATTTTGCAATAGCTCAAAGTAGCCTTTCACTTCTTGTTTGTCTCGGTCGGTAAATTTTTGAATGTCTAAGCCGCGCATAAGTTTTTCTACGTCCTCATCAGATAGTCGAGCTCCTTCAATGCGAGTCGACGCCCCAGTAGAAGTGATCAGAATAGAACGCTTTAGACGGCCTAGAACTCGAGAACTTAGCTGACTTCCGGCAACCCACTGTCCTTTTAATTCATCGATCTGGGCTATTTTTGTCCAGAGTTCAGAAGATAGAGAGTTTAATCTTTGCTCAAAGCGTTTTTTAACCATAAGAACCTTATATTTTAATTATATAAGATTATATAAGATTGTATAATAAACGTCAATTTTCACATTTTTCGCACTTCTAACACGAAAGCTAAAGCCTTTATAAGAAGAGATTTAAGAATTTTATATTTTAATTATATAAGATTATATGAGATTGTATAAGAAAGAAATTATTCTCGAGTATCTCTAATTTGAATTCGGACGCATATTTAGATTTTCCCATAAACCTTTTCTAATAAAGGTACAGAATGATGTCAAGTGAGTACCTTTGCTGGAAAATTGTTCTTACAAGAAGTTTGTAGATTTTTTTGAAAAATTAACAATTGTAAGTAATAGATTAAGTTTAACAAAATTAGCGGTAATCGGACTCGAACCAACGACACCCGGATTATGATTCCGAGTAATCCCTAATCCCCCATTACTCATCAGTAATTTACAGTGCGATATTAGAATGACTTAGTTGATGATGTCAAATGATTTGTTATGAAATATAATGATGAATATAGGCTCTTAGTGTGTCACGTGTGTGCCAAATTTATACTTTAATGAACATATAATAAATTTTATCTCTGTGCAGCTTCATAAAATTTGCTAATAGTTAATTTTTATTTAGAAAAATATGAGTATTAAATTCTAATCAGTTTTTAATTCCTTGTTTAAAAAATAACTGATTACCGTTCTGATAGCTACAATAGAACCAAGGAT
>JAAKFN010000081.1 GCA_011065045.1 Candidatus Anoxychlamydiales bacterium | reverse complement strand
GTTGTAAAACTTGCTTTAAAAAAGCTCAAGACTAATAAAGATATTTTCCTAAGCTCTGATCAAGAAGGTTATAGAGCTTCAAATTTTAAAAAAGATTTAATTGGAAAAGATGGTATTGCTTCTACAGATCTTAGGCCTGCTGGAAAAATTTTTATAAATGAAAATTTTTATTTTGCAATAACTAGAGAAAACTACATCGAAAAAGGTAGAAAGATAAAGGTTATTGCCGGTCATGGTTCAAATTTAATAGTTAAAGAATTAAAAAAAAGGTAGATTTATGTTTATTTTTGCTAGTATTAATTTCTCATCTGTTTCAACGCTATTGCTTTTAGTTGTAGGGTTTTTTGCTTTCATCTTTTTGTCGATTGTTTCAAAGTATGTGAAACTATGGTTTCAAGCTTTTATATCAGGCGCCCCAATACCACTGTTTAATATTATTGGTATAAGCCTTCGTAAAATCTCTCCAAGACTTATTGTTAATGCAAGAATCACATCTTTTAAAGCGGGTCTTAAAGGAATTACTGTAGCAGATTTAGAGACTCACTTCCTAGCTGGGGGAAAAATAAATGAAGTTGTTAGATCTATGATAGCAGCTGATAAAGCAAATATTCCTCTTAACTGGAAGCAAGCTACTGCTATTGATCTCGCTGGAAGAGATCTTTTTGAAGCTGTAAAAACATCGGTCAATCCTAAGGTTATAGATTGTCCTCGAAGTGGGGAGATATCAGCAGTTGCTAAAGATGGAATTGAACTCAAATGTATAGCTAGAGTAACCGTTAGAACAAATATCGAACAGTTAGTTGGCGGTGCGACAGAAGATACGATAATAGCAAGAGTAGGAGAGGGGATAGTATCTACAATCGGTTCTTCTAAAAATCATCAAATAGTTTTAGAGTCTCCTCAAAATATATCAAAGGTCGTTTTAGATAAAGGCTTAGATGCAGGAACTGCTTATGAAATTCTATCAATCGATATTGCAGATATTTCAATAGGAGAAAATATTGGAGCGAGATTAGAAGTTAAAAGCGCAGAAGCTAAAGAAAAGGTAGCAAGAGCAAGAGCAGAAGAGAGAAGAGCAATGGCAGTGGCATTAGAGCAAGAAAACATTGCTAAAATTAAAGAGGCAGAAAGTCACCTTCCTCTTGCCATGGCTAAAGCGTTTGAAAGTGGCAATCTCGGTATTTTAGATTATTTTAAATTAAAAAATATTCAAGCTGATACTTCAATGAGAGATTTTATAGCTAAAAAAACAGGAAAAAAATAAAAAATATGCAACAAGATAACTTTGATAATGAAGATTTACAAGAGGATGAAAATAGCTTTTTTAATCTTTTAAAAACTAATGATTTAAAAGATATTTTTATCCTATCAGAGATTTTAAATAATACAAAATTTGATCAATGAAAATTTTACCTAAAGTTTTTTCAACTTTCAAAGAATATGAAGTCGTAAAAGTTAAAAACTATAAGCTTGTTAAAAAGATCGAGATTATTGATGTCGATTCAAAAAACTTAGATAGATATAAAAAACTATCAATGCATGAAATGGCTAGAAAAGCTACATTTATCTTTTTATTCAGCCCGGTTCTATTGGCTTTAAAAGTTTCTTTTAATGTTTTGCAAATAGTATTTGATTGCTCTTCATATTTTCTTAGCTGGTTTACTATGGGAAAAGCTCTTGCAGATGCAAAGATTATTAAGATTTTTGAAATCGCTATAACCTCTAGAGTAGATTTTTTTAAGAATATTGCTCAGGACATTATATTTATTGTCAGAGCTCCTTTTTTTACTATAGCTATGCAATATGGAGCTCTTTTAACTCTAATATCTCCAAATAGAGGTAGAAAAGCTATTGCTAAAATTGAAAGAAGTTGGAACTACAATATGGATCGTTCTTATGATTATAAAAAGAGCAAAAGATTTAAGGAGAACTCACTTTTAAGCGCTCTGTTTAAAACTCTATCAGATGTGGATAGAGAAGAAGACGTAGTATTTTATTTAGCTCCCTGTTTTCAGCCAGGCTCTTTAAATGATAAACATATTATCTATCCTTTAGCTTCCGATATGAAAAAATAACTAGTCTATCTCTTTGATTTTTCTAACTTCTAAATTAGACTCTGATATAAGAATTTTTTTTCCATCAATTTCTACTATGTATAATAAAGATTTTGGGCTAATCGCTCTTTTTTCTAAGATCTTTATATTTTTTGTTAGATTTGCTTGCGTAAGTCTCACTCTCATCAATCTTCTAAATATCCAAAATGTTAAAAAGATCAAAGCAATCAAAGCGATTAATACGAGTAACATCTTGAAAAATGCAGGCTTATATTCAGTTGTTTCAAAGACCGGATATACATCTTCTTTGTCTTTCTCAGATACGGAAGACTCTTCTATTTGAGATATATTATCTGAGTAAAGAAAGTTCGGCTGAGTGAATAGAAAAAAAATCGAAAAAATTGTTAGAAAATATTTTTTCATGTTAAAACCTTTAATTTTTTCTCTAATATACTATTTTGCTTTTTTTATTTTAAGATATAAAAAAACCTATGTCTATTTCTAGGCATAGGTTCTTCATAAAATGAATGTTTAACCAATCAATTATAAAACGAAAGAGTAAGTAGCTATAGCTAGAACTCCGAGAGCAACAGCTGCTGCTCCTGTTGATTTTGGATAATTATTTACCAATTTAACTACGCGAGTTTTAGCTGAAGCTTGAGCTGTATCAGTTTTACCTGTAGCTTCACCAGTTTTACCTGTAGCTTCACCAGTTTTACCTGTAGCTGATTCTTTTTCTTCGCTTTCTTCAGCTTTTTTAGGTGGAGCTGTAATCCAATTGTAAGCTCCTATTACAGCATCCATCAAGATAGCTCCTAACATAGGAATTACTGTAATACATCCAAGAACTTTAAGAGCTGACATATACCATTTATCTTCTTTTAGATTTGGCCATAGAGTTTTAGAAAATGATGTATATTTAGTTTCTACTTTTGGTGTTTCACCTGTTGTTTTATCTTCTGTAGCTGGTGCTACAGTTGGTTTTACAGCTGCTGCTGCAGTTGCACTTGGTACTGATCCTGACATATTTTTACCTCTTTTGTTTTAGGCTTTAAAAAAATTTAATGTGTAATAGATAATATATTCCTTAATATTTCTTCAAGGTTTTTTTAAAAAAACTTTAAGTTTTCTTTAATTTTCCAAAGATTTGCTATCAATGGCCATGCCCATAGCATGAAGACCATTATCTACAAAGATGGTATCTCCAGTTATGGCAGAGGCTAAATCAGATAGTAAAAATGTTGCAACATTTGCAACTTCTTTGGCGTGTAATTCTTTTTGCAAAGGCGCGTTCGCTTTTGAGTAGTTAATCATATCATCGATCATTCCAATAGCTTTTGCTGCTCTACTTTTAAGTGGTCCCGCTGATATACAGTTGATTCTAATTTTAAATTTTCTTCCAACTTCGAATGCTAGTGTTTTTATATCGCTCTCTAAAGCAGCTTTTGCTGTACTCATGCCTCCTCCATATCCAGGTATTGCTCTTGTAGAGGCAATATAAGATAAAGCGAGGGCAGCTGAGTTTTTATTCATTATAGGGGCAAAATGCGATAGAAGGCTTATAAAAGAGTAGCTAGACGCACTTAAAGCTGAGAGATATCCTTTTCTAGAAGTTTCAAATAGAGATTTAGTGATTTCAGGGGAGTTAGCTAAACTATGCACTAGAATATCAATGTTTCCAAAATCGTTTTTAATATTTTCAGCTACTTCTGAAATCGTATATCTTGCTTGATTTTTATATCTTTTATTTTCTAAAACATCTTTTGGAACATCTTCTGGATAATCAAAAGCGGCATCAATTGGGTAGAGCTTTTTATATTCAAATAAAGACCCATCTTTTAATTTTCTAGATTCATCGAACTTTTTATTTCTCCATGACATCTCAAAGATGTTAACAAGTGGAGTCCAGGTACCAATGATAATTTCAGCGCCAGCTTCGAAGAGAGTTTTAGCTATCTCAAAGCCGAAACCCTGGTCATCAGCAATACCGACTATGAATGCTTTTTTGCCTTTTAAATCTATATTTATCATCAGTTTTTTCGTTTTTGATCTATAAAGTGAGGAAATACTAACACAGCTTTTGAAATGTTTCAAGTAACTTATAAAAAAGAATAGATTTTTTTTTATAAATTAAAGCTAAAAATTTATCAATTATGGCAAGAAAACCCTTTCCTTTAGGGAGAGGAGGATGTCAATTGGATCTTCTGAGATAGCCTTCAGCTGTTAAAACTCTGCCTTCAGATAGGTTCGGTTCTTTAGGTGTTTTTTCTTTAATAATAGTCTTTTTTTGAACTAATTTTTTTGTTTTTGCTTTTGTGGCAGTAGGTTTTTTTACAGCAGTTTTTGCTGTTTTAGTTTTTGAGCCTACTAGCTTCGTTTTTGCAGCCTTTTTCTTTTTTGATTTTAAAAATTTTTTAAACATATCATTAAACTCCAAGTGGATAAATTATAGGAAAGAAAAATCAAAGTCAATCAATTTTCATTGATTTTTTGTATTATATTTTAATATTGTAGTTATTTATGAGATATTTAAATATTACTTTTTTTAAAAAGCATTTCGAGAATCCTTTATTTGAAAAAATAAAAATTTATCTTGTCGTGATATCAGATCTCTATGAGAGAGAAAAAATTATTAGCTATATCTTAAAAAAGATAAATATTCAAAATTTTAATTTATCGAAATTTTCGAAAGAAAATAAATTATCTAAAATTATAAATACTTTTCAAAGTCCTTCTCTTTTAGGAGGGGAGCCTTTTGTTATAATTGAAGATATTGTTGTCTTTTCAAAGCAAGATATTCAAAATTTGAATTCATATTTAAAAGCAAATGATGTGCATTTAATAATTGGAGCTTCTTCTAGAGGGGACGCTTCTTTATTATATTCCTCTATAGAAAAAAAAGGTCTTGTTTTTGATTTAAGCTCAGAGAAAATCTGGGAAAAAGAAAAAAGAATAGCTCTCTTCGTTTTAGAAAAATGCTTGAAGGCTAATAAAAATATATCATCTTTAGTAATAGAAGCTCTTTTTGAAAGAGTAGGGCTCGATCTTGCTTTAGTTGAAAATGAAATAAATAAGTTAATCACTTTTGTTGGACTTAAAAAATCAATAGAGATTGAGGATGTTCAAAGTATTTGCCCAATAAACATCACAGAATCTGTTTGGAAAATAGCTGAAGAGATTGTGTGGGGAAAGATAAATTTTGATAATTCATCTGTAGATACGGCTTATTTTCATCTTTTGATATCTGCTATTAGATTTCAGCTTCAATTGGGATATAAGATGGCATCTATTTTAGAGAGCGGTAAAAAATATGATCTAAGCTCATATTTCCCTAAAATATATCCAAGAGCTCTAGAGAAGAAAAAACTAATTGCTACAGAGAGAAAATCTCTCTTTTTTAAAGAAGCGATGAAATCTCTTTTTGAAATCGATCTTTTATCCAAAACAATTAACATGAATTTATCTAATCTTTTAGATATATTGAAAACCAAACTTTTACATTTATCTGCATATGACATTAATACTACTACCTAATCTTTTAGATGAATCAGCTGATATTGATCTATATTTTCCAAAGAACTTAAAAAATATAATTCTATCGTTAGATGGTCTAATTGCTGAAAATGAAAAAAATGCAAGAAGATATCTTTTAAGATTTATAGATAGAGAGATGCTGCAAAAAGTTCCAATCGTGCTATTAAATGAGCATACTAAAGAAGATGAGATTTTAGATTTATTAAAACTAATCGAGAATAAGAAAATCGGTTTAATATCAGATGCAGGGCTCTCTTGCATAGCAGATCCCGGATCAAAGCTTGTTAGGATTGCTAAAGAAAAAAATATTGATATTGAAGCTCACTCTGGACCATCTTCTATTTTTTTAGCTCTAATGCTATCAGGGCTCAACGCTCAAAGATTCGCTTTTCAAGGCTATCTACCAAGAAAAGAAGATGAGCTTATTCAAAAAATAAAGGATTTAGAAAAGGAATCTATCCAAAATAAAATTACTCAAGTCTTTATTGAAGCTCCGTATAGATCTGATAAAATGCTCGGTTTTTTAATTAAAACACTTAAAAGCGATACTACTTTATCTTTAGCTATAAATCTTACTTCCAAAGAAGAAAAAGTGATAACAAAAAAAATCTATGAGTTTAAAAAACTAAAACTTTCAATTGGTAAAAATCCTACAGTGTTTTTATTTGAAGCTTAATTGTTTTTTCATACATTTTTTTTTAATTTTAGATGATATCAGAGGCTAGAGTGTCATAAAAAAGTAGACCTTTTTTGTTTAGTTTAATTCTATTTTTATGAAAACTTATAAATTCAGAATTTTTTAATACCTCTATTGTTTTTTTTGGGATTTTCCCAATCTTTTTTTCAAACTCTTGGGTATCTATTCCCTCTGCCAATCTTAAATTAATAGCAATGAGCTCATTAATGTTATCTGGATATTTTAACAATTCCTCAAAATCTATATGTGTCTTTTTTAGCTCAAAAGCATCTACATATTTTTGAAAATTTTTAATGTTTCGAAATCTTCTATTTTCAAAATAACTAAAAGCAGATGGTCCAAATCCTAAAAAAGATCGAGCCTCCCAATAACCAACATTATGAAATGATTCAAATCCCTTTTTTGCAAATGCTGAAATCTCATATCTTTTAAATCCTAGCTTCTCAAACTCTATAACAGCCTCATTTAATAGCTTTAAAGACTCTTTTTCACTAGGTACATACTTTTCTAGATCTGCTCTGTTTTTATAAAAAAAGGTCTCTTTTTCAAAAGTTAGATTATATAAAGAGATATGTGTAATGTTTAGATTTTTGATTTCAGCAATAGTCTTTTTAAAAGATTCTAAATCTTGATGTAAAATATCATACATTAAATCTATTGATATATTTTTGATCCCACATCTATAAATATCTGAAATCGCATCTTTTGCTTTTTTAGAGGAGTGTCCTCTTTTTAAAACTTTTAAAAGTTTATCATCAAAAGATTGAACGCCTATACTAACTCTATTAATACCTAGTTTTTTATAAGCTTTAATTTTGTCTATCGAATAATCCTCTGGATTTATCTCAATTGTGATTTCAATATCAGATGGGGGATTTATAAGAGTTAAGATTTTTTCAATTGCTTTGGCTTCTAATAAAGATGGAGTTCCTCCTCCGAAATAAATTGATACTATATTGCTTTTTTCTAATATTGATTTTACTCTATCTATATGCTTTTCAATAGCTTTTAGATAGCTTTTTTCCTTCTCGGACTTATAAAAAATTTTATAAAAATGACAATATGGACATATACTAGAGCAAAAGGGTACATGAAAATATAGACTTAAATCTTTACCAGTTATCGCCATCTGGATCTTCTAAAACGCCTCTTTTCCATCGATTTTTATCTGAAAAAGGATCTTCTTCCTCTTCTTCTACAAAGGTAGCAACTTCTGTAACATCTTCTTGCTCTGTTTCTACTTCAAATGTTTGAGTCTCTTCTTCCGCGTCAGTATCGACTCCAACATCCATATCAGGCATAGTTTGAGGGTCAGGATAGATCGGTTTTGCTATAGACTTTTTAGGAGCTACATAATCTTGCATATCTCCTGTCTCTTTCATAAAGCGAAGTCTCTCTTTTTCTTCCTCAAGTTTTTGCTTTACAAAGAGAATCTCTTCTTTGTGTTTTTCAATATCTTTTTTTGGTACTAA
>JAAKFN010000080.1 GCA_011065045.1 Candidatus Anoxychlamydiales bacterium | reverse complement strand
AATGACTTTCTATGGATATCAGATGGGCCATGCTCAATTAAAGCTTTTCTATGTTTTTCAGTTCCATAACCTTTATGTAGATTAAACCCATATAAGGGATACTTTTGATGATAATCCTGCATTATTCTATCTCTTGTAACCTTTGCTATTATAGATGCACAAGAAATAGAAAAACATAAACTATCTCCTTTTATAATAGCTTCAGACTCAATTGGAATTATCGGGTGTTTTCTTCCATCGAAAAGTAAATAGTCTGGTTTAACTTTTAGATTTAAAATAGCTTGTTTCATAGCAAGCAGGGACGCTTGATGAATATTTATCTGATCGATTATCTTAACTTCAACAATTCCAATTGAGTAAAAAACATCTTTGTTATTTATCAATTCATTGTAAATTCTAACTCTTTCATCTCGTGTAACTTTTTTAGAATCATCTACTCCTTTAATAATTAATCTATCAGGAACTATGCAAGCAGCAGCTACTACAGGTCCAGCGAGCGGTCCTATTCCCACCTCATCTACACCTGCAATATATTTATAGCCCTTCATTTTTAGTTCTTTTTCATAAAAACGAAGTTTATTGATTCTGTATCTTTCTTTATTTGAAATTTTTGGGCTTTTACTTTTCACTGAAAATGCATCCTTACTATGAATGCATCTTAATATAAGAATTCATTTAGCTGCAAGATTTTCCTATCTTCATATTGAATTATGAAGGTTATAATTTTAATGAATTATACGAGAGTTTTAAAACCTAGATCTAGAGCTTGACGAGATAGACTAATATTTTTACGAAGTATTTCCAAATAATCAGATTTTTTATATGCCTTAGCATATATATCTTTCACTGTTTTTTCTCTATGCCCAGTAGATAAGAATTTAAAAAAATTTACAGTTAAAATAAATGGAAATTCAATTTTTCGTCTTCGGTCTGACTTTTCTAATATATACTCATAAACACTTTTCGTATTTTTTGATTTTTTTATTATAAAAATTTCAGAAGAAATTTTCTTAACTTTATTAAATATATTTGGTTGCAAATCCTTTTCGAATGAGTGGATTATAAAACCATCTCTTATATTATATGTTCGACCAAGTTGCTTAAAATAATTAAAAAAAGCATCCTCAAAATTTAAATCCTTTATTTTAATTAACCCCATATTTGGATCCCAGATATACGTACAATCATTACTAGCTTTTATAATATTAATAACATGTCTATTGAACGAAACGTGATGAAAACCTAAGGGTAATTGTTTTAAATAGGTCTTAACTTTTTTTACATCTAATGGCCTCGCAAAAACATGTATATTATGAGAGGCTAGATATACACTACTTTTAATCTTATTTATTCTTGGATGCAAATGGCACAAAAACCCTTCTATTGGAGCTCCATCTCTAAATAGATATGCTATAGCTTTGAGATGATCTTCAATTGGTCTGTCTACAAAAGATAGTTTAGTATTTTCATATAAAAAGTTAAACCAATCGCACATACCTCTGCAAAGACCATTTGGGAAATTTGCAGGAGAAAGAATTTCTAAATGCTTATTTTCATCTTTTTTAACTTGTAAATTTTTGATTTTTGAATCTATCTTTCTTGTATCAAATGAACTATTAATATATTTAGGTGAAACTCTATTAATCCCTGGCATTAAGAGTTGGTTTCCGAATGTTGTGATTAAAAGGATTTTTTTATGAGAAATTTCTGCTTTTTGAAAATAGATAGACGTTTTATGTAAATAAAAAGGCTTTGTGATAATCCCTAAAAAAACATCTTTTATAATGCTTAAATAGAGTTTTGCTATTATTACAATTTTATTGGAATTATTAAATGGTTCGATTTTTAGTGGATTTTTAGATTCTCCAATAGATTTTAGATGCGAAATGGGCTTTTCGCCTTTCATAAAACTATTTAAATTATCATACGAACTTAAAAGAATATTTAAATCAACATCCGCCATATTTTTTCCGTGGAGTTCTTGTTTAAAATTTAATGCAAAAATAATAGTATTTTCACAATTAAAATCTTAGATATTTTTTTTCATCCTTACGATGAAATCATTACTTATTAATCAAATCTATAACGTATTTAGCATTCTTACAGCATTAGCAGCGCACTCATAGAGATAAGATAAATCTAAATAAGCATATTTACTTACAAAAATCTCTAAAGATTTTTGTATCATCAATATTGCTTTATTATATTCTAAAAGAGCCTCTCTATATTTTTTAGAGCTATAATATGAATTTCCCAAATCTTTATTTGTATTAGATATATTTATATAGGTTTTAGCAAAATCCTCTTTTATATTATCAACAATCAATGAATGAGAGTTTTTCTTCTCTTCTACTTTAATTGATTCTTCATATAGTTTAATTGCTTCATCAAATTTTGATAAAGCCTTTGAATACTGAGTTTGATTTTTAAAAATAAGGCCTAAACTATTAACAAAATGAGCCCTATGTATATTCAGATCAACATCATTACATTTGAGTTCTAGACCCTTTGTGTTTTTTTCAATTGCATTGATAAATTTTCCTTCAGCATCGTGAAAATTTTCGCTCTCATACAAAAAATCACCCCACTTGCTCCAAGCAATTGCAAGTTTATTATATGACTTAGCTAAGCAATTAGATTCACACTTATCTTGATCTAGTATCTGTTTTTCAATCAATGTTTCATATTTTTGTATTTCATCTTTAAATTCTACTTCCGCCTCTGAAACTCTAGTATCACTACTTTCATTTAACTTACTTTCAATTTTAGAAAGCATCTTTGTTAGAGCTAAATCAATAATTTGATCATCTATGTTTAGATCCAAACCGCTTTTACATGCTCGATGAGCCTTTTGAAAAGAGTCATTTTCAAAGTATCTTTCTGCTTCAAAGTAATGATTTAAAGATTTATTAATTTTTTCTAAAGATCCTTGAAGAGAGCTTATTAGATTGTTTGCTTCATCTAAATCTTTATTTTCAATAAAATCCTCTCTTATAGCTTCCTTATTACAAAAAGGACACTTCGAGGCTGAGCTATTAAATATCTTATTTATTTCATTTAAAGAAAAACTCTTAAAACACTTAGTATGGATAAATGTTTTAGTTTTTCTTTTATCTTGCGTAATAGAAAAATCAATAGCGTCTTTTGCAGAGGTTTTATTTGTCATAATTTCATCTCCATTATAAAATTTAATTTAAAAACCAAACAATCTTTAAAAACAATAATAAAAATAAAGCGTCTTATTAATTAATATCAAGTATATTCAAGAGATTTTATTGCAAATGAGTCTAAAATTAAATCATCGGTTTTATTTCATATAAATTCAAAATATTGTATCTAAAAGTTTTATAATTCACCTACTGCGTCATTTTTACTGCAAGAGCTTTATTAAAACGCTTAAGATTGGCAATCTCACGATCAAGCTTGGCAAGCTCATCTTTAGAAGAAAAATAATCTGAAGTTTTTTGCATAATTGAATTAAAACTTGTATTTCTTTCGAAACAACACTTTAAAAAAAATATTGGAATTAATACAAAAGCTAACCATAATACTTTTACTGGAGCTTTTATTGCAAACCATTTCATAGACCAACTAGTTTTATAAATCGGAAAATTTCCGCTAGATCCTTGAAAAATAAAAATATCAGGTTTTACTTCTGAAACATTTGGAAAATTATTATTACTAGTTGAATCTCTTTTAAACAATACAAAGCTGTTTTTTTTACCTTTTTCATAAAAAAGTTTTTTAAATACATTAAGAAAAGCCTTTTCCAGATCAACATCTTTTATTTTTAATAAACCTAGATTAGGGTCCCAAAAATACATACAATCATCAGAAACTTTGATTAGATTACATGCATGATTTTGTGCAATTAGCATATAATTTCCAATAGGCAGATGTTTTAATATATCTTGTGTATCTTTAATTTTACTGAAAGGGTCGTCAAATTTTTGTGCATAAACGGAATTCATATATAGCTTATTTTGAATAGGTAGAGCCCTTGCAAATTTTTGCATTAAATATCCCTCTATGGGAGAACCCTTTTTAAAAATATTAGCAACAGCTTTGATATGAGATTCCGAAGGTTTATCTTTGAACATCTCTTTTGTGCTCATATATAAAAAATCAAACCATGTAGACATACCTCGACAAATACCGTTATTTTTCTCATTTAACTGAAGAGAATTTTTACCTTTATGCTCATCAATAAGTGTATCTTTTATTTGTTTATCAACTCTTGTTAAATCTATAGAGATATCTTCGTAATCAGGTGAAATTTTATTTGTAGAAGTGACCAAATGATTCGTGCCAAATCTAATTTTATTTAGTAATTCCATTGCAGCTTTATCAACTTTATCATTATGTGGATTATGCTTTTTAAAAACTGTATAATAAGGCAATTTTATAAAACTTAAGTATCCATGTACATTAGCGATTACAAAATTTTTAAAAATTGATAACACTATTTTCAAATAAGGAAATTTATCTATCGAACAGCTCTCTTTTGACATCGAAACAGCTTTTAGTTTTGAGATATGCTCCTTTCCTCTCATAAATTTTGCATATTCATCATATGAACTTAAAGCTTTTGAGAGGTGCACGCTAGACATGTTCTACTCTGATTATTAATAAAAGAAAATGATGCTAATACTATTTCTATTAAAAGAGAATCTTTTTTCTAAACAAATCACGAAGTTAATGTAATTGTTGTTTCCATAGCATGATGATCAGACAGAGCTGATAATATTTCAGCTTTCTCATCAAAACTTGGAATTATCTTAGTTTCAACTACATAATTTGGTTGGACTGCTGAATCTTTAGGTGATTTTTTTAATATAAAAGTATGATCTAGATCAAAAGCTTCTTCCTTGTCTGTTTTATCATTTGGCTTTTCATTCCATAGTTTTTTAATAAATTTATCACTTCTCCAAGTACCATTTGTACTTACAGTTGTTTTTTGAAAATACCTAATAAGTTCAGTTTTATCATACTCTTTTTCAGAAAAATTTAAATCTCCTGTAAGAATAGTAGGCGCATTAAAAACTTTACTACTTTTAATATCTTTGATAATTAAATCTATTTCTTCTTTTCTTGCTTTTACTTCTTGAGCACTTGGCTTTGAATCATTTTCTGAATATTCTAAATGTGCAGAATAAACCCGAGCTATAGCTTTATTCTCTTTATCTATAGCTTCAAAAGCAAAACCTCCTCTTCTACAAGAGCCTTTATTATGATCAAGAGTATCATGAAAATCTATAAAATGAGGATTTTGAATTTTATATTTAGATGCAACAAAAAGACCACTTTTAGCTGCAAAGTGGTGTGGCCCTACATTTAAATAAAAATGTGAATATTGATTTTTCAACTTATTATATAAAGTTTTTGCAGCTTTAAAATCATAAACTTCAGATAAACAAACAATATCTGAGTTTTGTTTTAAAATATTATCAGCAACTTGATTAACCCTAGCACTCCATGGAAGAACTCCCCCATGAGTTAAAGGATATCCTCCTCCGATAAAGCAGGTATTTAAAAAGAAAACAGAAGCTTTATCATCAGTTGGAAAGGTTTTTTCCTTTGCAATACCTCTTTTATAATTAAATTCACTAGATTGAGTAAAATATCCAAGTAATCTAAAAACCATTCCAACAGAACCGGTAAAAACACTTATCGGAGCTAACAAAGATATCTGCCCAACTAAATATGCTCTTTTCGCTAATTTTTTTAGTTCTTCTGATAAATTTAGATTCTTTGGATCTGCTTTTAATGAAAGATTTAAAAACGTTACTTTTTCATGCAATTTGCAAGGAGGATCAGTGCATAAAGATGCCATATTGAAAAATAAATAACCTATCGTATCTCTTATTATTTGATGCCATTTATACCCTTTAGATAGCTCAATTTCTTTAGGCACTGATTTTGAAGTTTCTTCTAAAGACTTGGGAAACTCTTGTTTCAAAGATGATGTAGGTTCAGGCATAAAAATTTCTTCCTCCAAAAAATTAAATAAAAAAGTTAAAAAAAGCTAAACAATACTTTATTCTTCTTTTGGTTTCTCTTCTTCTTTCTTTTTAGACTCGGGTTTTTTCTTAGGCTTTTCTTCTTTCGCTTTTGGTTCTTTTTTAGCTTCGGGAGTTTTCTCTTCTTTTTTAGCTTCAGCTTGTTTTGCAGCTTTCTTTTCTTTTTTAGGCTCTTTTGGAGCTTCTTCAACTTTCGGTTCTTTCTCTAAAGATGCTGCTTCTTTTAGAGCATTTTGAAGAGGTGCTTCTTCTCCAATAGCTTTATTTCTCACTTTTTTAAAGAGCTGCTCTTTAACCTTAGCTTTCTTACCTGATTTTCCTCTTAAGTGATAAAGCTTAGCTCTTCTAACTTTTCCTTTTCTGTCTATTTCAATTTTTGTAATCCTAGGAGAGTTTATTAGAAAAACTCTTTCCATAGAACATCCATAAGCAGAACGATATACTGTAAAAGTTTTAGAAATACCCTTTCCTTTCATAGCTATTACAATCCCAGTAAATACTTGGATTCTCTCTTTTTCTCCCTCAATGATTTTTGTATGAACTTTGATAGTATCGCCTATATTGAAATTTATCTTGTTTTTTCCGATAAACTTCTTTTCAAATTCTTGAATTGCTTGCATTGTCACTTTGATTTCTCCTATTTAGCTTGGGTTACTTTTTTAACATTTTTTTGTTTTTTTTCTAATAAATATTTAAAATATAGATCTGGCCGAACTTCTTTCATCTTTAATAGAGCTTTCTCTTTTTTGAATTTTTCAATTTCTTTATGGTCTCCAGACCTTAGAACTTCAGGAACTTTTGCTCCTTCAAAAACCTCTGGGCGAGTATATTGAGGACCTTCAAACATATTTTCTTCAAAAGTCTCTGTTAAGGTAGCATCTTTGTTTCCTATAACATTTGGTATAAATCTACTTACAGCATCTACTACTACAACAGAAGCGATAGAACCACTTGTTAGTATATAATCACCAATTGATATCTCTTCATCAATTTCTTTATCGATTACTCTTTGATCGATACCCTCATAATATCCACACACCAAAATTAGATGCTCTTTTTTCGCCAGTCTTTTACATACATTTGTAGTTAAAGGCATGCCTTGAGGTGATAGATATATAACATGAGATTTTTCGTTTTTAACTGATCTTATAGCGTCTGTAAGAGGCTGAGCAGTTAAAACCATGCCAGGACCGCCTGAAAATGGTCTTTCATCTACTTTTTTATGAGGATCTTTTGAAAAGTCTCTAATATTTACATGTGAAATATCTAAAAGACCTTTTTCGATAGCTCTTTTTAAAATACTAACGTCAAAAGGACCTTTAAAAAATTCTGGAAATAATGAGAGTATATCTATCTTCATTGGTATTTCTATTTTTTAGCTTTTGTCTTTGCTTTTTGTTTTGGCTTGGACTCTTTTTTCTTTAAACGTTTTTTTTCATTTAATCCTTTGATAATTTCAGGAGCTGATCTTTTTACCAAAGATCTTGCTTTCTCTGATAGTTGAGCTCCTTTTTGTAGCCAAAACTCAACTCTATCTGCTTTTATAAAAAGAGATTTTTCCGGCTTTTCTTCTAGAGGATTATACCATCCAATCATTTCTAGATATTTACCATCTCTTGGTGTTCTTTTGTCTGTCACCACTAAACGAAACGATTGATGATTTGTCCTTCCAGTTTTCTTTAGTCTGATAACTAACGCCATAAATTATTTCCTCCGAATTTGCTCATTTGATTGCTAAACAAACCTTTTGCTAAGCCTTTTGTAGGCATTTTTTTCATAAACTGTTTAATTCTTTTAAATC
>JAAKFN010000008.1 GCA_011065045.1 Candidatus Anoxychlamydiales bacterium | reverse complement strand
ATCGTTGATTTGACGGATATCATCGATCCCTCTATTTGAGGCTCCATCTATTTCAATTACATCTAATGATCTAGAAGCTGTAATCTCTTTGCATGATTGGCATGTGTTACAGGGTTCAAAGTTTTCAGTTAAATTTTTGCAGTTTAGTGCTTTTGCAAAAAGCCTTGCAAGCGTAGTTTTGCCAGTTCCTCTTGTTCCTGAAAAAAGATAGGCGTGAGCTACTTTTTTAAAACGAATGGCATTTTTTATTGTTTGTACAATAGATGTTTGAGCTACAACCTCTTCAAAAGTTTGAGGTCTATATCTTCTTGCTAAAATTTGATATTTTTCTTTCATAAGTCAATCTTTTTGCTTTATTTTATTTATTTTCAGCGATTTTTTTTTATTCGTCTAGTAAAAATTATATTTATAGAAATCTTGATTTGTTGTATCACTGATGCAAGCAATTTTTTTATTATGAATTCTATTGTTAAAAATATTTTAAGAAAGCTAAAAAAAGATGATCTTGGTTTTAGATTAATTTTAGCGATAGTTTTTTGGGTCTCCCTTACGTTGTTTTTACATTATAAACAGGTTAGGTTAGATGTTTTTGATCTGCATTCTAATTCTAATAGATATGTAGTCTCCCAAATAGATTTTGACTTTCCTGATGATGAAGCAACAATACTTTCAAAACAAAAAAAAATAGCCACGATTAATTCAATATATTTTATAGATACAAAACAGATAAAGCTTAAAAGAATAAATTTTGAAAATTATCTAATAGAAAATCCAAAGTGGAAAAATCTTTCATCTATTAGCTACGAAAAAATAAATGATCTTGTGGATCGTTTCGAAAATATGCTCATCGCTTCAAGATTTAGTGATTCTAAAACTATTAAAAGAATGAAGAATCACAAAATTGATACTACAAATTACATAGCTCTAAATCATGAAAATAAAAAAGATTTTATTCTCCCAAAAGGATACTTTTCAATATTTGCTAAAAAATTAGAAAATGTTCCCGAAAACACACTCGATTTTATATCAAACTATTTCGAGAATAATGATTATAGATTAACTTTGGATTACTTAACTTTATCTAAAATAAAAAAACTAATAGAAAAAAATGTAACTCAAAAATATTCCCATATAGGTGCTGGTGAATTAATTATCGGTTCGAATGAAAAGGTGACATCTAAACACATAGCAATTATGCAGTCTATGAAAGCTGCTTTAGCAAAAAACAGAAATCTATTTGAGCCGCTTACCATTCTTGGTAATATTTTGATGTCCTTTGTTTTTATAATTTTAGCTATTTTTTATCTAAGGTTAGAACAGCCAAAAATACTCAAATCTGTAAAACAGCTATCTTTGGTTTTTAGCATTTTGATTTTAACTCTTCTTAGCGCAAAAGTTATGGAGCTTGTCATTTTAAAAAGTACAAGCTCACTCGTTGAAGTAATTCGTTATCCAATAGTTGTGCCTTTTGCGTCTTTATTATTTAGTATTTTATTCAATATGAGAATATCACTATTTTTCTCAACAATTCTTTGTATTATCATAGGTCTCTCTTTAGCTGTTGAGCACTCTGCTTTTTTAACGATAAATTTAGTAACAGCTTTGATAGTAATTGTATCGACTAAATGTATGCGAAAAAGAACTCAAGTATTTACTGTTTGTGCAAAATGTATGCTAGGTGTGATTCCAATTATTATAGCCTCTAGCTTTATCAAAAATAGATTTTTTCATTTAAATTTAGTTACAAACATCTCTAGTTCTGTAGTTTTTTTATTGATTATCGGTATTATGGTTGTAGGTCTTCTTCCTGTTTTAGAAACTATTTTTGATGTTCTTACCGATATCACTTTAATGGAGTATATGGATCCCAATAATGAGCTGCTCCGGCGTATTGCCTTAGAAATACCTGGCTCATATCAACACTCTCTTGTACTTGGTAACTTAGCAGAAGCTGCAGCTCAAGAAATTCATGCGAATGCTCTTTTTTGCAGGGTAGCTACGCTATATCATGATATAGGCAAACTAACCAACCCCAATTACTTTATCGAAAATCAAGGCTCCGGCGTAAATATTCATCAGCTTTTAACTCCTCAAGAATCTGCAGAAGTTATTATCTCTCATGTCACAGGAGGAGAGATGCTTGCTAAAAAATATCGACTTCCTAAACAGATCATCGATATTATAAAACAACATCATGGCACAACTTTAGTTTATTATTTTTATAGAAAAGAGATGGAAATCAAACAAGAAATGAATGAAATAGATGAAGCTCATTTTAGATATCCAGGACCAAAACCAACATCAAAAGAAGCTGCAATCATTATGATAGCAGATGCTATGGAAGCAGCTTCTAGATCCTTAGAAGAAATTACAGAAGAAATTTTATGCTCTTTGGTAAATAAAATAGTAAAAAATAGAACAGAAGATGGGCAGTTCGATGAGTGTTCTTTAACATTTGAAGAGATGAAAATAGTAAAAAAATCAATAATTAGAACTCTTTTACTAACAAGACACTCCCGGATAAAATATCCAGAGCAAAAACAGGAAAAATTAAGGTTTTATCTAGAATCTTATTTTGCTGATAAAAGTGTTTAGAGATTTTTTCTTTTTTTTTAATTTCTTGTAAATATTTATCCCGTTACATAAGTTAATGCTTTTTAATTTAAAGTTGGAGATGTTTTATGTCGGTTGCGCGTTGTGAAAGATTGCTTGAAAGGATAGAAACTGATTTATATCTTTTATCATTAAACGATATAAATTGTATGCACCCACCTACCAAAGAGCAAAAACTACAAGCGGGGAGAAGAATTATTAGTTCAAAGGAAAAGATTCAAAAGCTTATAATAACTATGAAAAAACTAAACCGTTTAGCTAATAATGACGCTCTCGATCATCATCCTATGTGCCATGAAAATTTAAGAGCAAAATTAACGTGCTCTCAAGATTCTATTTTGGTAGATAAAAAGACAATAATTAAATTTCAATGCATATTGAATTTTCTAGCTTATTGTTAATAAAACTAAAAAAAAAGTTTTTCAAAATATTAATAATTTAGATGTGTCTTGATTAATGAAATCTAAGATTTCATTTCCAGCTCTATAGCATCAATAAGAACATCTAAATGCATATCACATTTTTTAATATCGTTTTTTAGATCTGTAATATTTAGCTCTTGAACTCCCACATATATTTTTACTTTAGGCTCTGTTCCAGAGGGTCTAATTACAATTTTAGAATTATCCGCTAACCAATATCTTAAAACATTAGATGAGGGAAGAGTTAAAACTGTTTTTTTATTAGTTTGAAGATCTAATGTTTCAGATGTTTTATAATCATCGATAAAAGCTACAGTTTCATTAGCAATTGTTTTAAGAGGATTCTCTCTTAATCTTTGCATTAATTTTTTCATTTTCTCAAAATTCTCTAAAGTTGCTTCAAAAGCAATTGATGCTTGTTTTTCTCTATAAATTCCATGTGCTTGATAAAGATCATGCAAAAGATCCACTAGAGTTTTATTCTCTTTTTTAGCATCCGATGCTATTTTAGCTATTAGAAGCGCAGCGCTTATCGCATCTTTATCTCTTGCAAAGGTATGTATTAAATAACCTAAAGACTCTTCTGCGCCAAATATAAAATCTAAAGAGTTATCTTTTTCCCAATCATGAATTTTCTGAGCGATATATTTAAAACCGGTTAAAACATCTATAGAATGTATCTTATAGCGTTTGCAAATACTTGCAAAAAGCTCTGTTGTAACAATTGTTTTAATGGCAGCTGTTTTTGAAGACAAAGATTTTTTTTTGCAAAGATAATCGAGCATAATACAAGAGAGTTCATTTCCTGTTAATATGTAGGAGCTATTTTCATGGTTTATAACAGTTCCAACTCTATCAGCATCTGGATCTGTAGCTATAAAAATATCTGCATTTTTTTCTTTTAAATATCTAATTCCAATTTCTAAAGATTTTTTTTCTTCAGGATTTGGTTTTGGAGCATTTGTGAAATTTGGATCAATAGCTTCTTGCTCTTTTACAATAAAAATGTCTTTAAAACCGAGCTCATTTAAACATTTTGGGACTAGGGTAATTCCAGTTCCATGAAAATTAGAATAAACGATTTTAAGATTAGGGTTTTCAATTTTGTTTTCAAAAAGATCTATAGAAAAAAGGTTTTTTATATAAGCTTTATCGACTTCTTCTAAAATAAGCTCAATCAAAGGATGCTCTATCGTATCTAAGATTTTTACTTTTTCAATTGAATCAATTTTATTGTACTCAGATATTATTCCTGTATCATGTGGAGGCAATACTTGCCCTCCATCCCTCCAGTATACCTTATAGCCATTGTATTCTTTAGAATTGTGAGATGCTGTTATCATAATCGCTGAAATGCAATTTTTAAACCTACATCCAAAAGATACTATAGGGGTAGGTCTTAGCTCTTTTAGAAGATAAACTTTTATGTTGTTTGCAGCTAAAACTTTTGAAGCCTCATCAGCAAATAATTTTGAGTTTTGTCTATTATCGTAGCCTATCAGAACTGATGGATCTTTTGCTTTTTGAGATAATATATAATTTGAGAGCGCTTGGGTTGCTATTGCTATTGTGTATTTATTTAACCTATTCGTTCCAACGCCCATCTTGTCTCTAATGCCGCCGGTTCCAAAGCTTAGGGTATCTGAAAAAGCGTTGATAAGCTCTTTAGAATTTTCTTTGAGAAGTTTTTTTATCTCGTTTTTAGTATCTTCATCGAAGGGTCCATCTAACCATGATTGAATTCTTTTTTTTGCTGAAAAATCTAGATCCATAGAATTGCCATTTATTATTGATTTTTAAAAGATTTTATTTAAAAAATCAAAAGAAATCATCAGATCTTTTTATTTATTTCATCTAGCGAGAATAATTTACCATCTTTTTTGTCAATTCCAGGGCAGTAACTTTTTTCATCTTGCCAGTTTTTGGAAGATTTTAAATTGCTTTTCCAAAAGGGATATGTTTTGCATTGCTCAGGTCTTGCATCATATATTTGACATTTTTTATCTTTTAAAAAACAGCAATCATAATTTTTGAAGTCTTCTATAAGTGAGATTTTTTTTCCAATTTGTCTTGTATGTTTTTTTAAAAAATCTTTTTTAGAGAGTTTTAGATGTTTTGAGATTTTTTCTATTTCACTATCATCTAACCAAACATATCCAGGAGCGCCTGTGCAACAATTTGCGCAACCTTTTAAGCATTTAAAATAAAGACCTTTTTGATACCATGTCATGAAAAATTAAGCTCTTCTACTCTATCTTTTTTCCAATTGCTATCTTGCAAAATATAGCTTTGCATAAAACATTTATCATCTTCAATTTTCAAGATATTAAAAGATGCATTTTTTTTGTGTGCTGAACACCCTGAGCAGATCATATAAGGCATGTTATCTTCTTTTGTAATTGAGCGTTTATGGGTATGTCCATGTAGGTATAATTTTATATTTGGATATCTCTTTATTACGTTTAATAAAGCTTCTCTTCTTTTTAAAAGCTTTCTTTTTGCAGCTTTATGAAATATTGGAAAATGATTAGAGATAATGATGTTTTTATCTTTTGGGATCTTTTCTAAAATATCTATTAAATCTTTTTCTATCTCTGTAGAGAAAAGTCCTGTTGCTGAAAAAATGGGAGTCACTAATGTTGTATCTAAACCAATATAGACCCATTTCTCAGAAAGATCTGAGAGATGAATTTTTTGTTTTTTTGTATTTAAGATATTTTTGCTTTTTATAATGTTTTGAAAATAAGAGCATTTATCAGCTTGTTTTGTATAAGTATCGTGATTTCCTGGAACTATGAAAAATTTTATGTTTTCATCAAATGAATCAATAAATTTTTTAGCTTTTTCAAATTCTTTTTTCAGTGAAGTAGAGCTCAAATCTCCAGTTATAAAAATATTATTTACATCTAAGGATTTTAGAAGATTTGGAAGCTTAGATAGATGCATATCAATATAGGATCTTTTTCTTGTAATTAGCAGGTTTGTTGTGCCAATAAATCTTTTTAAACTAAGCGGAAATATACTGATATTTGAGAAATGCAAATCTGATAAATGAGCTATTGTTATCATAATAAGTAAGTTATAATCATGTTTAAGTTGTTTGTTTTTAAAAACTTAAATTAAGTATAACCCATTTTATCTTTTATTTAAAGTCGAATTTGCTTTTTACTCGATCTCTCTCTAATTACAGGAGTTCTACCTTTCATTTTCTTGTTTTTCTCTTCTATACTTAGATGCTCAGGGCTCTTTAGTTTTCTTTTTTTCCTCTCTATGCTTTTAGCTTGTTTGCCCTTTTGCTTGTTTTGCTTTGATGTAATCTCTTTTCTATAGCTTTTTTCAAAATTCTCTTCATTAGCGCCTTCTTCTTTGGCCTCTTCTTTTTTCTCTTTAGTAACTTGTTTCATGAATTTCATCATGTGACTTGGTTCATCTTTCATATTCTCCCTCCCTCTTATCTATGATTTTATTATTAAAATTATTACTAATCAATTAGAAAATACAATGGATTAATGGTTAATAATTTAGATTATTATTAAATTAATTTAATTAACTTAGCCGAAAGGCTATTCAATCGTAAGTAGTTTGCTTGTAATACGTTAAAGACAAAATTTTAAGGACCCTTTTTACGCTTATGAACTTTTGAAAGTACTTTTCTCTTAGCCTCAAACCCTTAAGATTTATAATCCAGGAAGAGGGTAAAATTATGTTGGTTTTTAGCCAACCTCCTTGCCATTTTTTGGTCGCTTTTTTGTTTCTTGCGATCATTATATGATCAATTTGGAAAAGAGAAGCTAAATGGATAACTAAAGAATCGTTTCCAATTAAATAAGATGATTCATAAATATAAGAAGCTAAATCGCTTATCGAATGAAATAAAGGAAGGTCTAAACCCAAGCCTTGAACAAAAAGCCAATCTTTTCTCTCTTCAGGCGTAACTGAAATCGCACATCTAAACCCTTTGTTTTTAAGCTTTTTTGCAAGGCAGATAAATTTATGTCTACCCCAACATTTATTTATATCTGAGCTAGTTGGCTGAATAATTACTCTTTTTGGATATTTTTTATGCTTTAGGTTTTTAGGGATTATTATCCCTGTATGTAGCGATGTAGATTCTAAAATAACTTTGCCCAAAATATTAGCTTTTTTATTTAAATGTAAATTCAGAAATTTTTGAAAATTTTTAGCTAAGCTTTTAGCTATCGGAAGGTCATTATCTAGAAAAATATCTAAATTTGAAAGAGGTGAAAATTTTGATTTATTATATCTAAAATAAATTATGCTTAATTTAGTTTTTATTAGTTTTTTTAGCTCATTTGTTTTATCTATTTTTACTTCATCTTGCTGCAGAAAAATATGATCATATGAATTTAAATTTTTTGAAGATAACTTTTTGAAATGAAAATAGGGAAACCATTTTTTTAATGAATAAATATTATCGTGCAAAATAGTTACATCATAATCTGAATTTCTTAATTGATTAGCCGCTATCATTAAAATAAGAGCATCTCCAATTGTGTTAACAGGAATAATTGCAGCTTTTTTCAACATTATCTTAACAAAAATATTTTTTTTCTTTTTTTAAAAAACTATGGCTTTTGCTTCAAAGCCATCTAGATTAATCATAAATTTAGAAGAAAAAAAAGATTTTTCTTCTTTTTTATTTGTTATTATATTTTTAGCGCTTTTAAATTTTATTTGAGAAATATCAAACTCTTCCTCAAGTTTTTCTTTTGAAAAATTCAAGGCTACTAGTAAATAGGATTTATCTAAAAGTTTATACAACGCTAAAAAAAGTGATGAGTTTTTTACATCTAATATCTTAACTTGAGTAGCTAAATTAATCTGGTATTTTTTTCTAGCTTTTAAAATCTTTTGGAGATTAGATGCATAAGACGAAGGGTCTTTTAGCTGCTCAGATAAAGAGCCATATAAAGTTTTTGCTTTTGGAAGTTTAGATGGACTCATTGTTTCATCAGAACCTCCAAGTAGATCGTATGCTCCTCTATTTGTCCATCTACAGTCACCATCTTCTAAAAGCTCTTTTATTTCAGAAGGTTTTAAAGGAAACGCTCCAACTAAATCCCAGCCAGATATCATAAAAATGCCAGGTTGCATAGCGTTATAAAAAGTTAAGAGAAGATGAGCTTTCTTAACTTTCTCTTTTTGATCATTTGTCATGTTATAATAGTCTTTATAACCTAGCGCCAAAGCACATAGTTCTACAAAAGTTGCGCAAGGGCCATAAGATGTTTTTTTTTGAACAATTGAGAGATCCTCTTTTAATATCGAGTCTGCTATTTCTTTTCCTGTATATTCTTTACCTTTATAAGAAAATTTTTCATCTGGATTACCTTTAAACTCATCTAGACCATAAGATAGTGAATCATGATTTTGAAGGGCATGAATAAATCTACTCGGTGGGATGTTAGCTTTATCTAATAATGAAATATTAAGTCTTAAAAAATCAGCGTCTTGAGCGATTATTCCATGGGTATATCCTGGTCTTGTATTAAAATCATAAGAAAAATCAGCTCCAAATTCCAACATAGCTTTTATATCTGCAATAGATAGATGAAGTTCCTGATAAGTAATGCCACCGATACTTTTTGCAAAATTTAATTTTCTAGTTAGCATTGATATTAGATTGGTTGCAACAGTAGAGAGGGGATGCTCTTCTGAAAAAGCGGTTTCTTTTCCAGGTACAATTTCAACTCCTAAATAACCATTGGCATCTAATCGAACGCCATTGTTTTTTAAGACACCTAAAGATTCCATGATATCCCCAGCTATTAGTCTATCTGCTGCAAAGCTAGGATCTAACCAGTTAAGAGTAGGCTGGCCTGCATTATAGTAGTGTAGATATACCCATCTTCTTGTTTTACCATCTGCTCCTTTAATTTTTTTTGTAGCATCCCAATTAGATATTTTATCAGGCCCAGCTGCAAAAACACTTTGAAGTTTTCCAACTATGTATCCCTTTTTATAAAGTTTATCTACTTCGTTAAAATTTAAGTTTTTAGCAAAGTCATTTTTTTCTATTTTTGGAAGTAAGTTCCAATCCTTTTCATCAATTTCAACCAGATCATAGAGCCCTGGATAATCTTTATAATTTAGCAAAGCTAAAATAAAATCAGCTCCCAGACCAGTATGGCCAGGTATTAAATCTCCAATAAGTACACTATTAAAAGAGTGTATAGTGTTCGCCATTTCAATATACTCATCTTTTGTTCCAAAGATACGATCAATTTTTAAAGAGATTCTATCAAATCCACCATCGATAGAAGGGGTGTGCTTTCCTGTTATTATTCCTCCAGCTTCTTTCATAGGACCTGTATGAATACCATCTATTCCAATCTCCGTTAAAACTTTCCATAAATCCGGATCTCCAAGAGTCTCTATTACTGTTTTCCCTTTTTGGGGAATTATTGATCTTGCATATGAATCTAACCAAACAGATGTTTTTTCTAAAATTGCGCTAGGTTTTGGATTCCCATATGGATTTTGCCACTGAGCTTTTTTTCCTGAATAATTAAGAGCTAGCTTTTTAGAAGCATATAGAATTGATTCTTTTTCAAGCTCTTTTACATCAAAATTGTCAAAAGAATAAGAACATAGTATTAAAAGTAGAGATGCTAAAAATATATTTTTCATTGAAAATCCTAAATATTTTTTATTTGAAGATATAAAAAAAAATAGGCTCTAGTCAATAAAAAAAACCTAAAAAAATAAGACTTTTTTAGGTTTTTTTTAGAAAATTACTTCTTATCTTCATCTTTTGCATCTGCAATTAATGCATCAGAGAGAAGTACAATCTTAGCAATCGATACAGCATGAATTAAAGAGTTTTTAATAACCTTTGTAGGGTCGATAATTCCAGTTTTTATAAAATCTTCAATCTTCTCTGTAACGACATTATAACCAAACGTTTTTTCCTTTTTTAAAAGCTCATCTATTATCAAATGATAATCTATTCCAGCATTTGAAATGATCTGTTTTAGAGGAGCTAGAAGAGCCTTTTTTAAAATATTTACACCAACCTTTTCTTCAATCGATACTTCTAAATTATCTATTGCATCTCTTGCTCTTAAAAGAGCAATTCCTCCGCCTGCTACTATGCCATCTTCAATAGCTGCTTTTGTGGAATTTAAACTGTCTTCATATTTTTGTTTTTTCTCTTTTAGTTCGCTATCTGATGCTGAGCCAACTTTAATTACTATAACTCCGCCCTTTAGCTTTGAAATTCTTTTATCTAATTGGTCTTTGTCTACATCATCATCTGAATTTTCTTTTTCTTGCTCTAATAGCTCTATTCTTTTTTGAAGGTTTTTTCCTTTTCCTCCAATGAGTAGAGTTTTATCTTTTGTTATAATAACCTTTTCTACCTCACCTAGCTCTTCAAATTTAGCATCTTTTAAAAAAAGACCTTTGTCTTCACTAAAATATGTGCCGCCTGTCAATTGGGCTATATCTTCTAAAACATCTTTTCTTTTATCGCCAAAACCAGGGGTTTTAATAGCAGTAACTTTCATTACCCCTTTGATATTATTAATAACTAAAGTAGCTAAGGTATCTGCATCAATATCATCTGCAATAATTAACAGCTCTTTAGAGGAAGAGGCTGCTCCTTGTAGGATTACTAAAAGATCTTGAATAGTGCTTATTTTTTTATCTGTTATTAAAATCTTTGGGTTTGTCATTTCCACTAGCATCTTACTAGCGTCACTGCAAAAATATGGACTTAAATAACCCCTTTCAATTTCTAAACCCTCTTTTATCTCTATTTCAGTTTCATTTTTATTTCCGTTTTCTATAGTTATGCTTGCTCCATTTTCAGCTTTTTTAAAGCTACTTAAAATATCTTTACCAATTTTTGTGTCTCCAGATGCAGAGATAGTTGCTATGTTTTTTATATCTTCATCGCTTTTTATTTTATCTGAAATCTCATCAATCCTTTCTAAAACTTTATCTAAGGCTTTTTCTAATCCCTTTTTTATATGAATAGCAGATTCTCCAGTAGAGATATGTTTCATCCCTTCATTAACAATAGATCTAAGTAGCACAACTCCTGTAGTAGTGCCATCTCCTGAGCTTTGTTTTATTTTTTGAGCTACCTCTTTGGCAAGCTTTGCTCCTATATCTTCAAAATCATCTTTTAAATCAATATCATCAATAAGAGAATTTCCATCATTTGTAATTTTTGGCATTGCCCAAGAAGATATCGCTACATTTCTACCTTTTGGTCCTAGTGTTACAGAAACAACATCTGCAAGTTCATTTATTCCTTTTTTTAGCTTCTCTCTAGCTTGTTCATCGAAAATTATCTCTTTCGGATTTGAAGACATATTTTAGCTCCTATATTTTAAACTCTAAATCAAGTTTTTTAATTAAATAATAATAACTATAGATAACTTTTAGATTATTTTCAATAAGCTATTTTTCAATCGAATTATTTTATTTTGAAAATTTCATAGACCTTTTTTTTCGAGATATTTTTTATTTTTGCTGATGCTGTTATAGCTTCTTTTAAACTAAGCCCATACATGCTCTGAAGCAGTTTTACGCTCTCTTCAATACTAAGATCGTCGATTATCTCGCCTTTATTAACCACTAAAACAAGCTCTCCTTTAAGGGGATGTGTTTTTAAAAATTTGAGCATGTCATCGGCTCTATGAGCTATTCTCTTCTCAAATTTTTTCGTCATCTCTTTTAATATGCAAATCTCTCTTTTGGGATCTAATAGAGCTACTTTCTCAACCGTTTTTATAATTCTTTTAGCTGATTCAAATGCAATAGATACCCCATCGAAAAAAAGCATTTTTTTGATAATAAAATTTAGCTCACTTGGTTTTTTGGGTAAAAATCCTACAAACTCAAATGGATGTGCTTGAAAGCCACTCAGAACAAGAGCTTGAATAACGCTGCAAGCCCCTGGAATGGCTTCTACTTCGATGTTTTTATCAAAACATGTTTTGATAAGGTTTTCGCCAGGATCCGAAATTAAAGGGGTTCCAGCGTCTGAGATTAGTCCAAGGGTTTTTCCCTCTTTTAAATCCTTTAAAATGCTTGCTAGCTTTTGTTTTTCATTGAACTTATGAAAGCTAACTAATCTTTTTTTGATTTGATACCTATCAAGTAAAACTCTACTAGTCCTGGTATCTTCACATAAAATATAATCGCAACTTTGAAAAATTTCAATTGCTCTAAAGCTAATGTCTTTAAGATTGCCTATCGGCGTAGATATTATATACAACATAATGATGATAAAAAATGGCACTATAAAAAAAAGGTGGCACTCAGATTCGAACTGAGGAATAAGAGCTTTGCAGGCTCCCGCCTTACCACTTGGCTATGCCACCGGCATTTAAGTTACCAATTATGCGTGAATTATAAAAGTAAATCAATGAATTTTTATTAGATCAAATATTTGATTTTAATTTTAGAGGATTAAAAGATTTTTTCTATAGATTGAATAGATATTTATTTTGCTTTGGATTGCTTTTTACCAAATAGTGAAAAGTCAGAATACCAATTTTTTTTTTGTGCTTTTTAACTATCTTCTTCTGTAGCAGAAGGAGCTGGATCTTCAGCATGAGAAGCTGCAGGGTTTTGTTCATATACTATTGTTTTTGCATTCTTTAGATGTCTTCTTAGTGCTACTTCATCAATTTTAAGAGCTTCTGTATCAGATAGATCTTTTGTATTATCATAAATATAGTAAACGCCTTTTTCTTTATAAATTGAGAAATAATGACCTCCGCCTCTATCTCCCTCATGAATATCAGCATAATTAAATTCGAATTCACCTTTGTCATCTGCTACAAACTTGTCATCTTCATATTTTAAATTAAGAGGAATATTGTCTAGTATAGCTTTATCACTGATTTTAACAGTGATTGCAGGGGGCTTTTTAGGGATTTTGATGGTTTCTGTTGATGTAGAGCCATCATCGACAGGGCTTTCTTTTTTATCTATAAAATAGTTTTCAATTGATTTAGTTAAATCTAAATTTTGACCTTTCTTTAGAACAGGAATAGTAATAAATGTCAAAGTCTCATCTTGTGTTTCATCAGATGTTGAATATTTTCTCTCTACTTTAATTTTTGCAATATCAATTGCACCGATTTCTATGAGATAATCTTCTAAAACTTTATATGCATCATCTGAATCTTCTTGAGAAGTCTCTTTGAAACCTAAATCTTTTCTTATTTTTTCAGCGTAGCTTTTCGTGTCATCATATTTCTCTTCAATGATAGAATATTGTTCATCTGATGGCTTGCCTATACATTTTTTAATACACTCAATTAAATTTTTAGTTTTTGCTTTTAAGTTCCGAAGCTCTGTTCGTGCTTTTATAGTAGCTGCAGAGATTTTAGCTACGTGCTGTTTATTCAATCGCTTCTCATCTTCTAGAGCAGCTATAAATTTTTTATTGTGTAAAGCTCTTTGGACAGTTGTATGTAACCAACAGTTTTGCTTTGCTGTATCTTTGGCTTTTGTTTCTTTTATAGAATCAGCGTTAGGTAAATCTTTAACTGTTTTTTTGAGCTCAGCTAATGTAGGAGCTGTTAATCTGACTCTCTCGGTATCATTTTCTTTGAGGTTATCCCAATCTTCAACAATTGATGTGGATTCAACAAAAATATCATCTAAATCATCTAAATCTAATTTACCCCAAAATAGATATTTCATTTTATATTCAAAAATTCCATCTTTATCGACTTTGTATTTTCTGTTTTTATCTTGGCCTTTTACATATTTTCCGTTTTTATCAGGAATTCTATAGACTATTCTAAATCCAAATCTTCCGCCTTTCTTTTGGGGAATTTCAAATCCCCATTTTACAACATCTTCAGAGAGTATTTTTTTATCGTCTTCTTTACCTTTATTGTATTTTTCTTGATGGGATTTCCAGGCCTTATCCATTTTTTCACAAAATTTATCTTTTTCATCTTCAGTAAGTTCAACAAAATGTTGAGCACGAAAGGGATTGATATTGTGCAAAAATGGTGGTAATATAGATTTTTTTGAAGTATTGGCTTTGAGATGTTTAACCCCATGAGTTATGGTTTTAGCTCCATGGGCTAAAGCTAACCCAGCTCCAGCAAAAATACTAACAGGGGACCAAAGAGCTTTTTTCCAGGTTTTTTCCGGCCAAAAGATTTTTTTGGCTGTATCTGTTACCTTTGTTAGAGTTTCCCACTCAGTTGGAGAGACATCTACAGGTTTTTTTTCTCCAGGTTTTTTAGCAGTTATTTCCTTAATTTTTTGACCACCAATTTTTCGTTTTTTTCGTTTATTCACAACTTCTTTTAAAGATATTTCAGTTTCATTAGGATTAAGCGTAGCAGATAAGGCTTCGTTGGTAAGCTTTACTTCAGATTGAACTTTGGTGGTTTTTTCAGCGGTAGTATCAAGGCTAGGATCAACGCTTGAACCTTCTGGTTTTTCAGAAGAAGGTCCAGCGCCTAAAGGTGGCTTTGATGAACTTGAGCTTGTTGATGATGTCATAAAATTATATCTTTTTGTTATTAATTCCTATTAATATTATAATACATTTTTTAATATAATATCAATAAAATCTTAATTATTTATTAACTTTTATTGAATATATAAGAGGTTGAATATCAGATGGATAAGATGATTAAAAAAGTGTTGGATTTGCAAAAAACTGATTATCAGATAGATAGTAGACTTGTAAAAAAAGGAACTATTTTTTTTGCTCTAAAAGGAGAGAGAACAGATGGCCACTTATACCTAAGAGAAGTGACTAAAAAGGGAGCAAAATTAGCTATTGTTGATAAAAATGTTAAAGTTGACTTGCAAGGCATTGATTTAGAGATTCTTAGAGTAGAAGATGTGCTAGAGTTTTTGCAAGCTCTTGCAAGAGAAGAGCTTAAGAAAAGTCCAGCTAAAATAATAGGGATAACAGGATCTTCAGGAAAAACAACTACAAAAGAGTTTATATATACGCTTTTAAAATCTGAGTTTAGAGTATCTAAGACCCTGAAGAGTTATAACTCAAAAGCAGGGCTTCCTATCGCTATTTTGAACATGGATAAAAACGTTGATTTTTTAGTGCTAGAAATGGCTATGGATGAAATAGGGGAGATTGAAAAACTAGTTAAAAAAATAGCTCGGCCAGATATTGCATTAATCACGCAAATAGCAACTTTTGCAGGAGATGTAGGTAGCCAAGAAGTATTAGCTGAAGCTAAAAAAGAGATTTTTATAGATGAAAAAACGAAGGTAAAACTGATAAATAAAAGACTTGAAAAGCTAAAAGCTTTTCAAGGCGAAAATTATTTAACTTATTCAATAGAGGATAAAAAAGCTGATTTTTATTTAGATGTTGAAAATTTATGCTTTTATGAAAAAGGAAAAAAATGTTCAATAGAGAAACTTCCTTTTAAAGAGAGTCATCTTTTAGAAAATCTTTTGGCTGCTATCTCTATTTGTAGATTGGCAGGTGAAAAATTTAAAAATATCTTAAAAAAATTACAAACTTTGAAAGCATATGATATGAGATTTGAAAAGGTTTTAATCGAAAATATATTATTTATTAAAGATTATTATAATGGCAATCCAGATGCAACTTTTGCAGCTTTAAAAAATCTACCCCAAACAAAAGGAAAAAAAATTGCTGTTTTAGGATCTCATCGATCTTATGGGAAATTATCTTCAAGAGTTCATGAAAAAATAATTAATGAGGCTAGAAAATATGTAGATGAGATTTTATGTATTGGTGAAGAATTTAAAAATATCAAAAATATCAAAAATTATTCAAGCTTAGAAGATATAGCTAAAAATCTTAAAAAAATCATCAAAAAAGATGATGTAGTTTTAATTAAAGGCTCGAGGTTTTTAAAAATGGAGAAAATTTTTGAGTTTTTAAATTGATGATATTTTTTTTTTGTCATATTATAGTAAGGGCTAGCAAAAAGCTTGGCGAAGAAGTCTTTTCATCATCCCAGAGTAAAAGGTTTTCTTGCTTTAAAAGGAAAAAAAAATGCTACTAATACTCATAAAATATTTATTTAAGCTTTTTAATAGCTCCATTCCAAGTGTTTTTACATATGCATCTACAAGAATGATGTTAGCGGCTATTACCTCTTTGATTATCACTATTTTTTTAGGACCATTTGTTATAAAAAAATTATATACTTTGAAAATAGGACAAAAGATTAGAACAAAAGAGACTTGTCCACTTCTCGCTGAACTTCATGAAAAGAAAAAAGATACTCCCACAATGGGAGGTATTTTGATTTTGTTTTCAATGCTAATATCTCTATTTTTATGGATGGATCTAACAAATGTTTTTACTTTGATTTTACTCTTTACGACTCTATGGCTTGGACTTATAGGAGCTTTAGATGACTATCTGAAATTAAAGCATAAAAACTCAAAAGGGCTTCCATCGAAATTAAAGTTTTTGCTTCAGTTAATATTTTCTGTTGTTATTGCTCTTTATCTTCTTTGGCCAAGTGCTGATAAATTTACAAAAAAAGAGTTTCCGAGGAGCGTTTTAGCTAAAGAAAATATCTCAAATAGTGATGCTAAAATAATTGAAACCACAAAAACTTTTGCAATCTCAAAACCTATAAATTTGACTGCTAAAGAATACTTCTCAAGGTTTTATATTCCTTTTTATAAAAAACCGATTATTTTAAAGGGATTTTTTATAATTTTAATTTTTCTTTTGATGATCTTTGTAATTACTGGAACCTCAAATGCGGTTAATTTAACAGATGGATTAGATGGTCTCGCAGCGGGCTCTCTTGTTATGGTAGCTTCCTCTCTTGCTCTATTTGCTTTTTTATCAAACCATATCCAAATGGCAAGGTATCTAAATATCTTGTACATAGAGCATAGCGGAGAGATTGCTATCTATTTATTTGCAATGACAGGAGCGTGCTTGGGTTTTTTATGGTATAACTCCTTTCCTGCTCAAATATTTATGGGAGATACAGGATCTCTTGCACTTGGTGGGGTAATAGGGGTTAGTGCAATACTTCTTAGACGTGAGTTTTTATTAGCTATTGTCGGAGGAATTTTTGTAGCAGAGGCTCTCTCAGTTATTTTGCAGGTCTTGAGTTATAGATATAGAAATAAAAAAAGAGTGTTTTTATGCTCTCCTTTGCATCACCATTTTGAGTATAAAGGTTGGCCAGAGTCAAAAGTTGTTATTCGTTTTTGGATAATAGGTCTTTTGCTTGCATTAATTGGCGTAGCATCATTAAAATTCCAATAAATTTAAGAAGTCTAAAAAGTTATGAAAAATATATATTTAATATTAGGCTTATCTCTTAGCGGAAAAGCTGCTAGCTTTTTTTTATTAAATCAACGAAAAAATATAAGGGTAATAGCTATAGAGGATAACTTAAAAGAAGATACTGAAGTAAAATTATTAAAAAAACAAAATGTTAAAATTTTTAACTCTATTGATTTTATAGAAAATTTTTCAGATTTTAATAAAATTAAAAAAGTTATCATCTCTCCTGGGTTTAACCCAGAAGCTAAAATTGTTAAAATCATAAAAAAAAATAAGATCGAGATAATATCAGAGATTGAGCTCGGTGCTAGATTCTTAAAAGAAAATAAAATTTACAAAAATAAAATAATAGGAATTACAGGCACGAATGGAAAAACAACTCTAACAAAACTAATAGAACACATTTTAAATGAAAATAAAATCAAAGCAAAAGGTTTAGGAAATATTAAAATACCTTTTACCTCCTATCTAACGAAGAGTTTTTTAAAAAATAATAATGTAGAAAATCAAAGAGAAACTTTTATTTTAGAGCTTAGCTCCTTTCAATTAGAAAAAATGAAAACAAAATTTTTAGATTTAGCGATCATTACAAATATCACAGAAGACCATTTAGATAGATATCCAAATTTTAAAGCTTATGCCAATGCAAAATTAAGAATTGTAAAATGCTTGAAAAATGATAAAAATTTATACGTTACAAAAAAAGTTTTAAAAAGCTTTATTGTAAATAATTCGAAAATTAATATAAAAGAAGTTAAAGAAGATATAGAAGATGTTGCTATAAAAATTTGTTTGGATTTGAAAATAGCTAAAAAAAACATCTTATTTGCTATAAAGACTTTTAAGCCTTTAGAGCATAGACTAGAATTTGTTCGTGAAATAAAGGGTGTATATTTTTACAATGATAGCAAAGCTACAAATGTAGATTCAGTAATTTATGCTGTAAAAAAAATAAAAGGTTCGATTATTTTAATTGTGGGTGGTAAAGATAAAGGGTTTAGCTATAGAATTTGGAATAAACATTTTAAAGACAATGTGAAATATGTTTTAGCAATAGGTGAGAGTTCTAAAAAAATAAAAAAAGAACTGATAGGATGTAGAGTGCAAATAATAAAAGATTTAAAAACAGCTATAGAAAAAGCATTTAGTTTAGCAAAAAAAGAAGATAGAGTTTTACTCTCTCCTGGCTGCTCTAGTTTTGATATGTTTAAAAACTATGAGCATAGAGGAGATAGTTTTAAAAAATTTGTAAGTATATTGGGGGATAAATAATATGTCTCGAAGAGATACCATTATAATTTCAGTGCTGGTAAATGCAGCCCTGCTCGCTGTTTTATTTACAACAGCTATTACCAAAAATAGTACTTTAGAAGAGCCAAAATTAGTAAATAAAGCTCTTGTTGAAGATTCTTTGCTTGCTAAAGATATGCTGGCAAATAAAGTAGATGCTAAAGAAGAAAACAGTTCAAATGCTTTAGAAAAACCAGATATACAAAAACAATTTGCCTCTTTGATGGAAGAAAAAGAAGAAGTGAAAAAAGATGCAAATATAGAAGCAGAAAAAATTGTATATAAACTACCAGAAATTGCAAAAGCTACAAATGAAAAAGCAGATGAAAAAACTTTTGAGAATGTTTTTGAAATCACTGTTAAAAGCGGCGATTCTTTAGAGAGGATAGCAAGAGCAAATCATATAAAAACATTAGATATAACAAATTTAAATAATCTTCCAAATAGCTTTTTAAGAATCGGACAAAAACTTTTGATACCTAAAAACGCTCAGAGGATAAATCCTATCCCAACTCTAAAGTTAGAAGAGAGAAAAACATTTGAAACCCATGAGTTTTACATAGTAAAAGTTGGAGATAATCCATATACCATTGCTGTAAAACATTCAATGAATCCAAATGATCTTTTAAAGTTAAATAATTTAGATGAGAGAAAAGCAAGGAGACTAAAACCAGGCGATAAATTAAGAATTAGATAATAATGAATAAAACAACTCTTCTTCTTATCGTTAGTACAACATGTATTTTTTTCTCAGGTCTTTTGATGGTATTTAATACCACGTCTGCTGAAGTTTTATCAAGATCATTAGAAGTTAGCACTCATTTTGCTTTAGTAAAACAACTGATTTTCGGTCTAATTGCTGTAGTAATCGGTTTTATTGTATGGAAAATAGGCTATCTAAAAATAATTCAAAGTAGCCCTTATCTTTTACTGGGATGCACTATACTTCTTCTATTGGTTTTCTCTCCAAAGATTGGTCAAACTATAAATGGAGCTAAAAGATGGATCGGCTTTTCAGGATTAGGAATGCAACCATCAGAGATAGCAAAATTTATAATTCCAATATTTTTTATAGGTGAAATAACAAAAAGAAAAAAACATTTAGATTTTAATGCTTTTTTAAAGGTGATTTTAATCTCTTTAATCCCAATTACACTTATATTAATGGAGCCAGATACAGGAACTACTGTAATAATTTTAACAACTTTAGTGGTTACCTTTTTTTTGACAAAGATACGTTTTTTGTATTGGGCGACTCCTCTTTTCGTTATAATTTGTTTAGCTACTTTTGCTGCATATAATATGAATCATGTTAGAAATAGAATTACTGTATACCTACATCCGGAAAAGGATTTAAAAGGAAAAGGACATCAACCCTATCAAGCTAAAATAGCAGTTGGTTCTGGAAAGGTTTTAGGAAGAGGTCTTGGTGAGAGTTTGCAAAAATTAGATTATCTTCCAGAGGCAAGATCTGATTATATTGCAGCTATATATGCAGAAGAAGTAGGTTTTTTGGGAATAGCTATTTTAATCTCTTTATATATGTTAGTTACATATTCAGGGTTTTCAATCGCTATGAAATCTAAAGATAAAAAAGGATTTTATTTAGCATGTATTTTAACTTTTTTGATATCATTTCAAGCGTTTTTAAATTTAGGAGTAGTCTCTGGTCTGCTTCCTAGTAAAGGGGTGACTCTTCCTTTTTTTTCACAAGGAGGGACATCTTTGATGGTAAATATCATTGCTATATTTTTGCTACTTAGCATAGAAAAAGAGAAAAAAATTAAAAAATGCATAAAAAAAAGATCAAAGCTCTAATAAGCGCATCTGGAACAGCGGGTCATTTAATTCCAGCTATTCAATTAGCTAAAAAGCTAGAAAAAAGCGGTTTTGATATTTTTTTTGCTGCTTATGGGCTTAAAGATAGAGAAATTTTTCCAAAAGATAAATTTAAATATTTAGATATTTTATCATCTACAATTACAAAAAAAAATATTCCGCTCGCTTTTTTTAAAATCTTATTAGGTTTTTTTAAAAGCTTAAAACTTATCTTAAAATACAAGCCTGATGTAGTTGTTGGGTTCGGTTCATATCATACTTTTCCAGTTATCTTAGCAAGCTGCATTTTAAGAAAAAAAATTGTACTTTTTGATTCAAATATAATACTTGGAAAAGTAAATGAATTTTTTGCAAAAAAAGCTAAATTTTTATGCACTCAGTTTGAAAGAGAAAACAAATTAAAAAATGAAATTTTAGTAAAACCGCTTCCTTGGATAGAGAATTATCAGATAAAAAGTGACTTTTTTAAAAATATATCTCTTAAAAAACAAATCTTTACAATTTTAATTTTCGGAGGTTCTCAAGGCTCTGAAATTATTAATAATAATTTTAAAATGACTATAGAGGAGCTTCAGAAACAAGATAAAAATTTCCAAATAATTCACATACTTGGAAAAGATCAAAACAAAAAAAGATTTAAAAAGTTTTATGATAAATTAAATATAACTTCATATGTTAGCAGGTTTGAAAAGGATTTTTTCAAGTTTTATATTTTTTCTGATCTTGTAATTTCAAGATCAGGAGCTGCATCGATATCTGAGCTTATCTATTTTGAAAAACCCTCTATTTTAGTGCCTTTTAAAAGAGCAAAAGATAATCACCAACTTAAAAATGCTATTTTTATGAAAAACATTGTAAAATCATCTACCGTTATTGAAGAAGATAGCTTATCTAAAACTACTCTTTTAAATCAGATTTTATCATATTTGAAAAATGACAAAAAAAAGCTTTGTCTTTTTAAAGAAAATATTCAAAAATTTAAAGCTATACAAGGTCTAAAAAATATAAAAGATTTAAAAGATATAGTAATAGATGTTTCAAGAAGCTAAAGGTAAAAAATCGTATCATTTCATTGGCATTGGCGGAATTGGTATGAGCGCTATTGCTAAAATACTTCTGCAAAAAAAATATATAGTTAAAGGCTCTGATCTCAATAATAGTTCTATTATAGATGATCTAAAAAAAAGAGGAGCTAAAATTGAAATAGGTCATAAAAAAGAGAATGTATCTTCTAAAGATATTGTTGTTATCTCTTCTGCTATCGATAAAAAAAATAGGGAGTTTTTAGAAGCCAAAAATTTGAATTTAAAAATTTTACATAGATCAGATCTTCTAGATCAGTTAATGACTCATTCAAAATCAATATTAGTTACAGGAACTCATGGTAAAACAACGACAACATCACTACTAACTGAAATTTTTATTAAAAATAAGTTAGATCCCTCTTTTGTAATAGGAGGTATTTTAAATTCAAAAAATACAAATGCTCATTTAGGAAAGGGAAAATATTTTATAGCAGAAGCAGATGAGAGCGATGGCTCTTTTATAAATATTTCTGATAAGGCTCATTCGGCTATTGTTACAAACTTAGAACAGGAACATCTAAATTACTGGAAAAATTTTGATAACTTGAAAAAGGCATTTATAAAATTTTTTGATAAAATCGAGAATAAAAATCTTTTGCTTTGGTGCATAGATGATAAAAATTTAAAAAGTTTAAATCCAAAAGGTATATCTTATGGATTTTCAAAAGAGGCTAATTTAAGAGCTACAAATATTAGAATAAAGGATTTTCAAACTATTTTTGACATCCAGTTTTTTGATAAAACATTTAAAGACATTATCATAAATCAAATCGGAACTCATAGCGTTTTAAATGCTCTATCTTGTTTTGGGTTAGCCTATCAGCTGAAAATAGATGAGAAAGTAATAAGAGACGCTTTCAAGTGTTTTCTAGGGGTTAAAAGACGTTTAGAGAAGGTTTTAGATCATCAAAAGATAGAGTTTTTTGATGATTACGCTCACCATCCAACCGAAATCAAAGCTACTTTATCAGCTCTTAGATCTTCGATTAAAGAAAGAAGACTAGTAGCTATTTTTCAGCCACATAGATATTCAAGGATACATGATCTTTTAGATGATTTTACAAGGTGTTTTAGAGATGCAGATGAGCTAATAATTACAGATATCTATAGCGCATCAGAGAAACCAATTAAAAATATCAATGAAAAACTTTTAGTAGAGTTAATCAAAAAGCAAGGTGTAGATGTTAAACATATCAATGATGAGTCTTTAGAAGAATATCTACTAAAAAACTTAAATCCTTTCGACGTTGTAGTAACCCTGGGAGCTGGTGATATCTCTTCTAAAATTAGAAAGATTGCAAAAACTTTTCAAAAAAACTTTTCAAAAAAAATAACTCTCGGAGTTATTTATGGAGGACAATCTAACGAGCATGATATCTCAATTAAATCTACAAAAAATTATATATTAGGTTTTGATAGTTCTTTATACGACCTAAAATATTTTAAAATTTTAAAAGATGGGAGCTGGATTCAAGAAAGTGATATTTTTTCTGAAAAAAATGAAAACCTGCAAATCTCAAAAACATCGATTAGAAAAAAGATAGCTACAGAAAAATCAAACAGGAATGAGCTTTTATCTGGAAAAATTTTAAAAGAACTATATTCTTTGGATGTCTGTTTCCCTATCTTACATGGACCTCTCGGTGAAGATGGAATGATCTCAGCATTTTTACAAACACTTAATATTGCTTATGTTGGATGTGATTATTTCACATCTCCTGTTGCTATGGATAAAGCTTTTTCTAAAACAATTCTAAAAGCAAACGGAATCGATACTTTAGACTTTTTAGAAGTAAATATTATCGACTACCCGGAAAATAAAAATGAGATTTTAGCAGAAATCGAGAAAAAATTTAAATTCCCAATCATTTTAAAACCTAATCATTTAGGTTCTAGTTTAGGAATTGAAGTTGTTGAAGATAAAAAAGAATTAAAAGATTCAATTGAAAAAGTTTTTACTCATGATTCATCATTTATTATTGAAGAGAAAATTAATGCAAGAGAAGTGCATACTGCTGTAATTGGAAATGACTATATTGAGATTGGTGAAATAGCCGAGATGTTAACCTTTGGCGCGTTTTTTAATTTTGAAAATAAGTATAAAAAAAAGGTTGTAAAAGCCAAAATCCCAATTGATTTAGATAAAAATAAAGTAGAAGAAATTAAAATACTTAGCAAAAAGGTGTATTTAGCTCTAAAATTAAATGGCTTTGCGAGAATAGATTTTTTTATAGATAAAAATGAAAAGATTTATTTCTCTGAAATAAATCCAATTCCCGGCTTTTCATCTAATAATAGCACCTTTGCAAAAATGCTTGAGTTAGTCGGTTTAGATAGAAAAAAGATGGTTGATAAATTTGCTATATTAGCTCTTCACAGAAATAGAAAAAATAAGATATTTGAAAAACAGTAGATTAAAAAAAAATAATAAAAATATGAGTAAAAAATTATCTAAATCAAAAGCTATTTTTTGGATAGTTTTTTCAACTCTTATAATTTCGGGATTTAATTATGTTGTGATCTCAAAAGTAAAAACCTATAGACAAACCAGATTTATATCTGAAAAATATAGAATCAAAACAATCTATCAAAATAAAAAAGATCTAAATTTAGATGTAAATTATTTAGCCGAAATTATGGATCTATCTTTTGATAAACCTACAAATATTTTTACATTCGATGAGAATGAAGCTCAAAAAAAACTACTAAAAAGCCCAATAATTGTTGATGCGAAAGCTAAAAAAATGAAACCTGATTGCGTTTTTGTAGATTATACACTTAGAAAACCAATAGCAATTTTACATGATTTCGAAAATACTCTAATCGATCAAGATGGTTTTATTTTTCCAAAAGATCCCTTTTTTAATGACCAGAACTTGTGTAAGATTTATTTAAATTTAGATGAATTTAAAGGTTTTGAAAAAATTGATACAAAAGAGGCTAAACTTGCAATAGATATTTTAAATAAGTTAAAAATTAGTGGTTTTGCTGATGCAATTAAAATAACTATGTTAGACACCTCCAGAGCCTACCTGCAAAGTTATGGCAAAAGAGAGATAGTTTTGCAAATAGATGAGATAGTTAAAATAAATAAAGAGCAAAAGAAAACAGAGTTTGTCTTCCCAAAGATTTTAAGGCTCTCTAATACTAATTTTTTAGAGCAAATCTCAAACTACGCTTCTCTTAGAAAAAAAATTATTAAAGATTATGAAAATCAAGCTGTTAATTTTGAAGCTACATCCGGCATCGTTAGATTTAGTCCAAAAACAATAGATCTTAGAATCTCAAAACTCGCATTTATAGACCAATAAGAATTTTAGTTGAGCTCTCCTCCCTTAGAGGAGAGCTCAGAGATGAAATGATTAATTTGTTTTTGAATACTCTCTTAAAGATTCTAGATAAGCTGCAGTTAAATTATTTATCGTTTGAATTACCCATTTTGATCCATCAAATCTTGGACATATCACAATTGCTTGTCCTGATGAGTTTATGGAAATTTCAGGTTGATATCCGTCTTGTCCGGCTGTTGATAGATCTGTAGCTGATGCGTCCCAAGTAGAGCCTCCATCTTGGGAATCTTTTGTTTGAACTATCCAATTATAGCCAGAGTGTCTTTTCCAAATAGCTATTGCATCATTAGAATCTGTTAATGTTATACTCGGATTGTAACTTTTTCTACCAGATAATGATAAATCAGTTGCCACTAAACTCCAAGTATCTCCTCTATCAGATGAATTTTTAGTTTGAGCTATTAAATTATAGCCATCGAATCTTTCCCACATAGCAATCGCTTTGCTTAAATTATTAATAGCTATT
>JAAKFN010000079.1 GCA_011065045.1 Candidatus Anoxychlamydiales bacterium | reverse complement strand
ATTTCTTTTCTTTTCCCATTTAACAACAGCAGGATGAGTAACACCAAATAATTTTCCAAATTCTGATTGAGTTAAACCAAGCCATGTTCTAATAAAACGAATTTGATTACCTGTCAAATCTACGGGCTGATGTGCTAGAGCAAGCAGAGTAACTTTCTGCAAAACATTTAGATCTATATCTGGAACCCAATTCCCACGAAGCTCTACCATGGGAACGTTCCGAAGCAATATCGGAAAGCCCAAACCCTCATAAATAATTTCTTTTTCAATCTTTTGTTTTCTCATTTTTTTCCCCTCCTCTTATCGAGGTAAAAAGCAGTAATTATTAAAAGATGTGTCTCCATTTCAAAAGAAACAATCACTCTTAAATCTAATCCATCCAAAGTCCATCCTCTAATAGCATAATTCCATGAATTAAAACCCTCATCAAAACGGTCTTTTCCTTTTTCGTGTCTTCCTTGCTTCAAAACATGAAGAATTTCTGGCAAAATTATATTTCTCTGTTTTTGTCTCTTTATGGCATGCATTGTATCCCGATATCTTCCAGAAATAATACAATCTTGAATGGCTCTAAGTAGATTATCTATTTTTTTCGGTCGCGATTTAGGCAAAATACATCCTTTTTAATCTAAACCTAATTGTAACTCAGTTACAATTAGGTGTCAACAATCAATTGATCGATAAAATTAATTTGATCTCAGGTCATTAATTATCAGACATTTACAATTATAGGATTTCTTGAAGCTAAAATTATTTCTTTTTGAGCCTTGCTCCATCTGGCATATCTTCTATTACATAACCATGATCAAAAATAAAATCTCTAAGCTCATCAGCAAGAGTAAAATTTTTATTTTTTCTAGCATCAATTCTTCTCTCTGAAGCTTCTTGAACAAGCTTTGGAATATCTTCTTTTTTATCGATAAAGATAAATCCTAAAACCTTATCTATCTCCTTTAAGAATTTAACAGTTTTCAAAGCTTCTTTTTTTGATATTTTTTTATCATCGATTAAGTGATTTATCTCTCTTATCAGATCAAAAATAGCACTAAGAGCTAAAGAGATATTTAGATCATCTGAGAGAGCCTCAATAAATCTTGTTTTTTCTTTTTTGACGATTGCATAAGCTAAATCACCATCTTTTTCTTGCTTGACAGATTTTAGTCTAGATACAAAATCTAAAATTCTTTGAATAGAAGTTTTTGCAGCTTTGAGACCTTCGAATGTAAAATTTAGTTGAGTTCTATAATGAGAATTTAAAAGCATATATCTGATATCTCTTCCGGTATAATCCATGGAGATAAGATCTCTTAGAGTATAGAAATTACCCAGGCTTTTAGACATTTTTTTACCATCAACAATTAAATGCTCAGAGTGAGCCCAGTGAAGAACAAATCTTTCATTAGTAAAAGACTCTGATTGAGCTATTTCATTTTCATGATGAGGGAAAATATTATCAACTCCGCCGCAGTGGATATCTATATTAGAGCCGAGTAGTTTTAGAGCCATAGCTGAGCACTCTATATGCCAGCCTGGCCTACCCTTTCCAAAAGGACTATTCCAAAAAATATCGCCATCTCTTTTTTGATCATAAGCTTTCCATAAAACAAAATCTGAGATATTTTCTTTTTCATATTCATCAGTTGATACTCTTTTAGAAGCACCTTCTTTTAAACTTTTTAAATCCAAATGTGAGAGCTTTCCATAATCTTTAAATTTATCAATAGAAAAATAGATGCTGCCATCAGCTCCTTTGTATGCAATTTTTTTATCAACGAGTTTTACGATGATATCGATCATATACTCTATGTACTGAGTAGCTTTTGGATAAAACTCTGCTTTTTCCATATTTAGTTTTATTAAATCTTCAAAAAAAGCTTGTCTAAAAGGTTCTGTAAATTCATGAAGAGATATATTTTTATTTATAGCGCCTTTTATAGTTTTATCATCTATATCTGTGATATTCATAACTTGAGTTACTGAAAACCCAAAATACGTCAAAACTCTTCTTAAGAGATCTTCAAAGATATATGTTCTATAATTACCGATATGAGCAAAGTCGTAGATGGTAGGACCGCAAGTATAAATACGAATCGTTTTTCCATCTTTTGGAACAATCTTTTCTTTTTTTCTAGTTTGAGTATTATATAAATTCAATTGGGCAATAATATCCATTTCCTACTCGATCATTGTTTGTAAAAATCTATAATCTATTTTTCCAGTACCTAAAAGAGGGATCCCCTCCATTTTTTTAACATCAGAAATTTTAACAAGATTAGAAAAACCAGCTTCTCTAAGAATCTGATTTGCTTCATTTTTTGAAAGCTCTGTTATTGTAAATAGAACAAGCCTTGGTCTAGATCCTTCAATCTCTAAAGCAACAGCAGCAACTAAAGTCCCATCTGGTTCAATATTAGTCCTTGTAATAATCTCATCTGTGATAACTTCTTCGATAGCACCTAAACTCACCATTTCTCCAGCGACTTTCGTAAATCTTTTTAATCTTCCTGAGATTATTAAGTTACCCTCTTTATCTAAATAACCAAGATCTCCTGTTTTATACCATTTTTCATGATCGATTTCAATAAACGGATCTTTTTTTTCTGCTAAATATCCATGAAATACATTGGGTCCTTTCACACAGATTTCACCCTCGATATTATTCTCAATTAGAGTTTCTTTTTCTGGATCTATAAAGCAAATTTCAACATTATCTAAAGGCTTTCCTACACCCTTTTCTCTGATACCTTCGATATTTATTGAAATAACAGGAGCGCACTCTGTAATACCATAACCTTCGACAAGGTGTTTGTCGTCTCCCATGCTCTTGATTTTATCATAGAGCACTTTAGCTGTTTTTTCAGCTCCTGTTACAAACATCCTTATAGTTTTTAGCTGCTCTTCTTTAGCAACTTGTAGAAGCCCTTTTAAAAAGCTAGGTGGTGAGCAAATAACTGTAGCTTTCCATCTCTCAATTCCTCTAGCTAAAGAATAAGAATCTGTAGGATCTGGAAAAAAAGCGATTCTAACGCCTGAGAGTATTGGAAAAAGTCCAGCTATAGAAAATCCAAATGAATGAAAAGGAGGCAAAATTCCATAAAAGATATCTTCAGCATGAAAATCGACACATTTCATAGCAGCAACTTGATTAGATAGTATATTTTTATGAGTAAGAGGAACTCCTTTAGGAGCAGCTTCTGTTCCTGATGTAAATAAAACACACGCTGGATCATTTTCAGATACTTTATCTAGATTTAATTTCTTTAAGAGTCCTTTTGTAGTAGAAAAGGTTTTTAAAAGAGCTGAGAATTTATTAAATTTTGAAACTCTTTTTTTAATATCTTCTAGATATACAAGTTGTTTAGAGAGATGCCCGAACTCAACATTTGATATTTTTTCTAAAAATTTCCAGGAACTAATAACAGTATCTGAACGGGTAACTTTCATCATATGATTTAAGTATCTAGGACCTAAAGTCCAATTAAGCATCACAGGGATTTTGTTAGCTAAAAGAGTTGCTAGAATAACAAGATAAGCTCCCACAGAAGATGGAAGCAAAATTGCGATATGTTTAGAGGGATACTTTTTTATCTCTTCAGCTAGAACAAGAGCTGAAATTTTTAATCTTTTATAGCTCCTAGTTCCTACTAAATCATCTGCAACAGCAATTGAGTCTTTCATAGCATTACAAACTAGTAAAAAAGATTCTTGGATAGTCTTTCCTTGAGGCGGAAAAGGTTTTTTTCTTTTTTTCTCTTCAGGCAATTTATATACAAGCTCTTCTTGAAGCTCTTTTCTTTCAATTTTTTTAGTGCCTTGAGCAAATTCTAAAACATCTTGAACTGTTTGGATATCTTCTGGATAGATCTCTCCAACATCGTAGTTTACTCCTAAAAAAGCAATGAGCTCTGCAATATCTAATGAATCTAAACCTATATCTTGAGCTAAATCCATTGTCGGATTTATTTGGTCTTCAGATGTTTTTGCAATTTTAGCCATTTCTGAGAAAATCTCTTTTTCTAACTCTGATGAAAAGTCTTTTAAAGACAAAGATTTTCTAGCTTCAGTCTTTGGTAGTTTAAGTAGTTTTTCTTTAAAAGGAGAGTAAGATACCAAACTTAGAGGCTCTGCTTCTTTTATTCCCTCTTTCGTAGGATATTTATTATACCAACTCTCCAAGTACCTATTTATTTCTAATCTCCCTCCATTTATTGGGAAATCTTCTTTTGCAACCTCTATTTCCATTAAAACTTTTCTTCTAGGTATAAAGAAAATAAAAGAGGTTAATAGAGACTTCATACCCCTTTTAACCATACTTTTAAAATCCGGGGTTCTTCCGGTGTATACTCTTGAAAAGCTACTACCCCAAAGCCCTGTTGTTCTAATTAAAACGATATTAGAATCCGTACACTCAGATAAAATACTATGTGTTGCAGAAGATCCGCCCAAGAGCTCTTTTCCAGTGTGCTTTAATCTACCAGATGGATATAACAAGAAATTTTCCTTTTTATGGACTCCTTCAATTATCTCAGTGATTAATTCTCTAGCTTTTTTTAATTTTACTTCATTTAAAGATGTATCAAAATTTGGAACAGGAAGGGCCTTGACAAGCCTCATCAAAAAACCAATTCCAGACTGACGAAAGATATATTCGATAACAATCGGTCTCATTTTAAATTTTGGCCAAAGATACAGTGCTATTAAAATTGGATCTATATGAGCTGGATGATTCGGTAAAAAAAGTATCCCTGAGTTTGGGTTAAACTTATGTTTTTTTAATTGATCTATTCCCTTTATTTTCACAGAATATCTAAGTCTGATAAGCATTCTTCCTACAAAGCAAAAAAGTGATATAAATAAATAACGCATCGCATCCTAAATTTTTTTTATATAAGTATTCTATTTTATACATTTTTTGATTTTAAAACACCACATTAGAGAAATTTTTCATCTATCTTCCAAAAGTTTTCAAAAAAAAAATTAAAAAGAAAATTGATCTTTAAATTTAAACTATTTAAATAAGAAAATATGAGCGCTAATAAAAAAAAGAAACAACTACTACCAAAAGTTCCTGTGCCTTTTCAGAAAGGGACTAAGTGGCAAGAACTTGCGAATTTTATTTCCAGAAAAAATAGAGAGATCTCCATCATCAAAGACTTTGAAAAAGATCCCTCTCTTAAAAAAATTCACTCTCAAAGAGATAAAATCTTCGCTAAAGAGTTTTCTCAGAAGAAAAAGCATTAAAGTTTTTTAATCAATCTTTTCTATCCTTTGAATAAACTTTAACAAATGCACTCACTAAAGCTAAATGAGTGTGTTTATAAAGTTTGTAAGATGAACCAAGATCCATCTTTAAAAAAATACATATTCAAAGAAACAAAATCTTCGTTAAAGAGTTCTCTTCGAAAAAAAAGTATTAAAATTTTTAAATATTTCTTGCACAATTTATAAATTTATATATATAACTCACGTAAGAAGAAGCCAAAATTAGGAGGCTGCAATTATGGATCCAATTGGTAAATTTAAAGGTATTGAAAATTCCCATATAGCTCAAAAGTCAGCTGAGACTAAAGGAATGCCCGCAACTTATGAAGATGCATTTACCTCTTCAAAAGTTCAAGATATACAAGCATCATGTAAAGCTTTTATGAAAAAAACAGACAAAGAAAACCCACTAGCTAAAAGAACTATAACTCCTTTCAAAAAAGGTGAATATCCTCATGGGAAAACTATTCCTGGTTTTGATAATAATGTTACTTTGAATCGAATGAGTTAAAAATAGTTATTTTTCAGATGAATTAACTTAGTTAAAACGATAGATTTAAAAATATCTGTGGCTATAAAGGGAACAATCCCTAATAAAATTGCTTTTTTCAAGCCTAAGAAAAAGCTAAGCCAAAGAGCTCCACCAAATAAAACTATCAAATGCCCTAATAACATCGTTAAACCAATTTTTCTCTGAGATAGATCTAAATTTTTCTGAAAAATCTTCCCTACTACAAAACAGGAAATAAAATAACTTAAAATATAACCACCATTTGCTCCCATAATAGTTTGCATACCAAAATTACCCCCTGCAAAAAAGGGAAGACCAATAGATCCTAAAAATATAAATAATAGTGTTGCAATAGAACCTTTTTTAGCCCCTAAAAAAAAGCCATATGATATAGCTATTGAGTTTTGTAGTATTATTGGAACTGGAGTAAAAAAAAGTGGGATATAAATTTTAGCGAACATTGCTAAAAAAAATGCGCCAAAGAGAACTTGGCATATATCTTTTATAATATCTTTTTCGATTCTTTTAGCGATCGTTATACTCATATAAACTCCTAAAACTTTTTAAAAGATAATTTATATCTTTTGCAAAATTATTTCAACAAGGTTTACAATCCCTTTAGAAGCTTCATAGGTAATTTGGTCTTTAGCTTTTGATATCTCTATCCATTTTCCATCTAATATTTCATCAGATTGTATCTTTGCATCGCCTGTAGCTTCAATAAGATAGTAATAGACTTTTTTTAATGTTTTTTTTGAATCTCTAAGTATTGAGTATTGCTCTATAAGAGGTTTTTCAGATAAGAATTTTAAAAAATCTAAATTAGTCTCTTCTTTCAGCTCGCGAAGAGCTGCTTGTTTTTTAGTTTCAGAAAGATTGGCATGACCTTTTGGAAAGCCCCAGTGATTACCACTTTTATTTTGGATTAAATAGGTATACCAAATACCATTTTCTTTTTTTAAAGCGATTGTTCCATAGCTTTCTTCATATAGCATTAGTAAGCCTTTAACTACCCCTTATAAGGAGCAAAAATTACAACAGAGTTATGGCCGCCAAAACCAAAAGAAGAGGACATAGCAGCTGTTACTTTATGCTCTTTTGCTTTATTTGCTATGGGATCTAAATCACCTAACTCTTCTTCAGGATTATCCAAATTGATAGTTGGATGGAGTTTATCAGTTAAAATCGCTTTAATTGTAGCTATAGCCTCAACAGCAGATGCGGCTCCTAAACAGTGACCCGTGATAGATTTTGTAGCGTTTATTTTTACGTTCTTTGTATGTGAACCAAACGCTTTTTTAATAGCTCTAATTTCACAAAGATCTCCAACTACTGTAGATGTTGCATGAGTATTGATGTAGTTAACGTCTTCTTTTGAGATACCAGCATCTTCTAAAGCGTCAGTAAAACATCTTGCAACAACTTCTCCATCTTCTCTTGGAGCTGTCATATGAAATGCATCGCAATTTAAATTTCCGCCTAGATATTCAGCTAAAATTGGAGCTTTTCTTTCAAGAGCATGCTCTAGTGATTCCAATACTAAAACTCCAGCTCCCTCTCCCATTACAAAACCATCTCTATCTTTATCCCAAGGCCTTGATGCTTTTTCGGGTTCATTATTTCTGGTCGAGAGTGTTTTTGCTTGAACAAAACCAGCGAGGCCAATTGGTGACATTGGAGCTTCAGTTCCCCCTGTTAACATCAAATCAGCATCACCTTTTCTTATATGTTCTGCTGCTGCATGAATAGAGTAGTTAGATGTTGCACAGGCTGTAGAAATAGAGTAGTTAGGTCCTTGAAAGCCTAAATCTATGGCTAAAAGAGCGCCGGCCATATTAGTAATAATAAATGGCACAAAAAAGGGTGTTAATCTTTTATAGCTCTCTTTTATTAGAGTTTCTACACCATTATAAAAACTATGCATCCCTCCCATTCCAGAGCTTACTATTATCCCACAGCGTGTTTTATCTAAATTCTCTAATAAGCTTGCATCAATTTTAGAATGCTCAAGAGCTTTTTTACCAGCGACCATAGCATATCTAATAAATGGATCAGCTCTTCTTG
>JAAKFN010000078.1 GCA_011065045.1 Candidatus Anoxychlamydiales bacterium | reverse complement strand
TTTTTTAATTTTCATTACATGCATATAATGATACCCTTTACAATTCATTATTAAATTATATTTAAAAAAAAGGGAGTATATATGAGTATTGGAATAGTAAATGAAGCATTAGCTTGGAAAAATTTAGAGAATTTTTCAAGATATACAGAAGATCAAACTCCAAGTCTTAGTTCTACTAATCATTTATCCGATCCCACTTCATTTGGCAGAAGATTTTCTATATTTTTTCATGATACGAATATTCCACATGTGCTTGATACTTTAAATACATCAATTGAAGGAATACGTTATTATTATAGTATGCATTCAAAGGAAAGAGTGTCTTCCGAAAGAGTTGAAATTCTCAGAAATACAGTTTCAAATCTTAAGAAACTTGCAGCTAAAGTTCAAGCAAGAGATTTAATACAAGTTGGTCTAGAGGAAAGAAAAATAGAGAGAAAAGGCAATAATGACCTTTTTCTAGAATATAGTAATATGATAGATACCCTGAACAATTCTTTTGATATTGTAGACTTTTGATATTGTTTTGATCTCATATGCATCTCAAAACGGGTTCTTTTGATAAAAAAAAGAAAAATAAATAACTTTTTTCATTAAATAAAAAACTATATTTTTTATATCTTTTGCTTTATTTTTATAAAAATTATCTCTATATGTTTGGTTAGGGGGAGTTTATGAAAAAAAAGCTTATAGATATTTATGCTGTACAAACGAAAATTGTTTTCTTTCCGTTTGTAAGGGCAATTAAAAGATATAAGCTCAAACTCTTCAAAGACGATATACTAGCGGCTATCTCTGTTGCATTGCTCGCTATACCGCAAGCTATTGCTTACTCACTTCTAGCTGATCTTCCAGTTCTCGCAGGAATATTTTCTTCTATTTTTGGATCTATTTTCACTGGAGCTTTTGGATCTTCTCGGCATCTAATTGCAGGGCCATCTACTGGAGTTGCAATTTTAATTCAGATGATTATTGCAAATATTATGTTTGTTCATTTTCCTGAGGCAATTGGCGATCAAAAAGAGATGATTGTTTTGAATCTATTGATGTTTTTAGTTTTTATTGTTGGAGTCATGCAGCTCTCTTTTGGATTTTTTAATTTAGGAAAACTACTTCAGTTTGTTTCAAGATCTGTAATTTTAGGTTATTTTGCGGGAGTTGGAGTTGCAATTATCATAAATCAGCTATATTACCTTTTTGGTTTAAGCTCTAGCACTTTTTCTCCATCTGCTGTGATGAAAGCATATTTTTTTATACTTCATATTGCTGAGATTAATATTATTGCGCTCATTATTGGACTTTTGAGTATTACGGTTTTACTCTTACTTAAATGGAAATACAGAAAATTTCCAAGCGCTCTTGTTATGGTAATTGCTATTAGTGTTTTAGTGTATTTTTTGAACTTTTTATTAAAAAAAACTGATCTAAAAGTTCCTGTTTTAGTGGATCTTGGTATGACAAATATTCCAAAAGTAAGATTAGTTTTACCATTTTTAGATTTTAAACTTTTGTATATTTTGTTTTTTCCAGCTTTAGCTGTAGCTCTTTTATCTATCTTAGAGGTCTCTTCCATTTCAAAAGGAATAGCCTCAAAAAGCGGACAAAAAATTAGATCTAATCAAGAGGTTTTTGGAGTAGGCTTATCTAATTTGATACTCTCGTTTTTTTATTCTGCTATGCCATCATCAGCGAGCGTCTCTAGAACCACTTTAAACTATCAAATAGGGGCTAAAACTAGATTTGCAGCTGTCTATAGCGGCGTTATCATGGCTATCTTAATTTTCTTTTTCTGGCCGTTTGTAAAGCATGTTCCTTTAACAGCTTTGGCAGCTATTTTGATTGTGATGGTTCTATCAGTTGTTGAGATAAGACACGTAAAGCTATGTTTTAGAGCAGGAATAGGGGACGGGGTTGTATTTTCTTTAACCATGGCATCTTGTTTAGTATTTCGTTTGGATATCGCTTTTTTCATTGGGATTATCATCTCTATTATTTTTTATTTAAGAAGAGCTGCCGTTCCAAATTTAATAGAGTATGCTTTTGATAAAGAGGGGAAATTAACAGTTGTAACTCCTAAAAGAGAAACGCATAGAAAAATTAGAATTATAGGTATTGCAGGAGAGCTTTTTTTTGCAGCGGTTGATTTGGTGCAAAATACACTTCAGAAAATGATAAAAGAAAAAGATATTAAGGTTATTATTTTAAGACTTCAAAATATCTATCATGTAGATGCATCTATTTGTTTATCAATACTTAGATTAAATGACTATTTGAAATCAAAAAATAAATATCTACTCATTTGTGGTGTTACTCAAGAGGTCTCTCAGATTTTTATAAAAACAGGTATTGTAAAACAACTTGGCAGGGATAAAATCTTTTTAACACATGAAGCAAAGCCTCAGCTTTCTACAAAACATGCTATTAAAAGAGCTGAAGAGCTTATTTCAAAAAATGATATTTCAAAAAGTTCAAAAAAAACTACTTCAAAGTGATATATTTTTTATTTTTGACTAAAAAAATATCTCAACAGAATACATTGATAATAAGAGTCTTAATTCAAAAAAAAGATTTTTTTGAATTGATTCGTTGAGATTAAGTATCCTTTAGGATACAATAATAAAGTATGGAAATAGATATTCAATTATATGAAATAAAATCTGGTAAACGACCGTTCGATATTTGGTTTGAAAGTATTCGAGAAAGGCATACTAGAGCTAAAATTTTAACTAGGTTAGATAGGCTTCAAGTTGGAAATTTTGGTGATTGCAAAACATTAGAAGAAGGGGTTTCAGAATTAAGAATTCATTATGCACAAGGAATAAGAGTATATTATTCTAAAATTGGGAATAAAATTATCTTACTATTATGTGGAGGAATTAAAAGTTCTCAAAAACGAGACATTAAAAAAGCAAAGGAGTATTTAAAAGATTATAAAACAAGGAGAAAACATGAAGGAAAATAAAAAATATAAGGATTGGTTAATTGAAAAATTAAAAGATCATGATGAAGCTGTTGCTTATTTAAATGCTGCATTAGAAGAAAGTCTCAAAGAAGATGAAGAATCTAAACATCTTTTTTTGATAGCTTTAAGAAATGTAGTAGAAGCCCAGGGAGGAATGAATAAATTAGCCAAAAAAGCTCATGTTGGTAGAGAAAGTTTATATAAAACATTATCTGAAAAAGGAAATCCTAAATGGTGTACTTTGATATCTTTAATTATTTCTCTAGGGTTGAATTTGAGATTGAGTTAAAAAAAACTACTTCAAAGTGATATATTTTTTATCAGACGCAGGATCGAACTTGTATTCAATATTATCTATTATAATTTTTCTATAGAGCCAAGGATCTGAATTTTCTCTTAAGAGACGATCGCAACCCATTGTAAACCCCTTTAAGAATCCATATCTTTGAATTGCAAGCTGCATATATCTTGAAGATGTTGGACGAAAATTTGATCTAGAACCACAAACAGGCGATATTACTTTTTGATGAAAAACAATTACCTTATTTGCAACTTTAGAGATTATCGATTTTTTTTTCGTTTTTTTATTATCAAAGGTTTTTAAACTTTGATGTTTTATATCTGAGTCTTTTCCCCAAGGTTCAAAATATCCAGCTTTTGCAAATACAAAAAGTGGTATTAAAAAAAATAATAAAGTTAGCCTTCTCATTTTAAAAACCATACTTTATTAAAAAAATAGGGAAGAGTCTGTCTCTATTTAATAGTGGTGTTGCTTTGGATTCATAGATCCTTTCATTATAATAATTAGCTTCTTCACCAGCTCCATAGATCCCTCCAAAATACCATCCAGCTTCAAAGCTTGCAGTTATTACTCCAGCAGCTGTCCAGCCTCTATGAAAAAAGTCATAGCTTGCATAAATAAACAAAGCATTTAAAAAAAAAGCTGTAGCTGCTGATTTTTTCTGTCCGATATATAAGTAGCCAGAACCTGGTATAAAAGTATTTAAAAGCTGCGCTGTTTTTACTGATTTTTTTTCTCTTTCATAAGAAGAGATCATATTTTGAATATTTTGATTTTTGGGATAGTCTTCTTTCAGAGTATCGACATTAGCATCTAATAGAGCTGTTGAGAGTAGAATTTTTTTTTCCGTCTCAGGGTAATTATCTTTTAATAACTCTATAATCTTTTGAGTTTTATCTGCATTTTTGGTTTCTCTGTAGCTTTCGTATAAAATGATTAAAAGATCTTTGAAAGCAGCAAATGATTTGTCAACATAGCAAAGTGAGCTTTTCTCAAAATAGTCAATAGCATCATCGAACTTTTGACCAAGATAATAACTTAGAGTTATGTTGTATTCGATCTCTTGCTTTCTATAAAGATTATCATCACCTAGTAGAATTTCTGCTCTTCTAAAATTTGTAATAGCTCTATAAAGATCTAACTCTTTTGCAAACTTTTTAGCAATAATGAACTCTTTTCCCCAATCTTGAGATCTCTCTTCTAGCGTAATAGGTTTAAATGCGTTTTTTAAGGTTTTTACATGGCTCTCTTTGAGGGTATAGCTAATCTTTGGCTCTAACTTCTCTTCAACTCTAAAACAGCTGCAAACAAATAATAATAGAAAAATTATAGGGAGCTTTTTAGTCATTTTCATAAGATTTAATAAGCTCAATAGATTCATCAAAATCTCTTTCAAGTGCAGGGGTTCCTGCTTGCTCTCTGAAGTAGTCTTCTTGGGTATTTGTGATATTTTTCATGTCTTTAAAGGAGTTTATTATATGCGGCCGAATAAATATAACAATATTATTTCTTGAATTTTGATCATCATCTTTAGAAAAAGCCGCTCCAATTATAGGGATGCCACCGAGACATGGGATTCCAGTTTTTGCTCTATTTTTTGTATCTGTTACCATACCGCTTAGGACTAAAAAGTTTTTGTTAGCAAGCTGAACAGATGTTGTCATATTAGTTTTTGTAGTTGTAATTCCAGTAATATTTCCGAGTTGCACTGTATTGTTTGCTGTATCTGGTGTTGCTGATGTCTCTAAAGTTATACTTAATGAAACTGTATCGCTATTTCCAAGTATTGGAGTAATAGATAGACTAGTTCCTACATCTCTATATTCTAAGTTTGTTGAAGTTGATGTTGTGTTACCTTGGTTTTGAATAACAGAGCCGGTATATGGAATGTTTTGTCCACTAAAAAGTGTGGAGGTTTTCCCGTCTTGAGCAATTATTTTCGGAGTTAAAACAATAGATGTTTCTTTATCAGTTTGTAAAGCATGCAGAAGGGATGCTAATGATAAAAAGGATTTTCCTTTATGAAATAAAATATCTCCAATAACTCCTAAATTAAAACCCTCTCCTAATCCTAAATCTGGACCTTTGGGTGTAACGGTATTTGTAATTTTATTAAATGGTGCAGCGAGCGCACTAGATTGTTGAAAATTGTTCACTCCTAAAACTGCTTGATCTTTATATTGAAATTTAGATCCCCAATCGAGGCCAAAAGAAAGAACATTAGATAAAGTTGTTTGAATAACTAAAATTTCAATAAAGACTTGTTTTAATGGAACATCTAAACTGCTAAGTAGCTCTTTCATTTTAGCTAAAGTCTCTTTATCTCCAGTGCATAAAAGTGAATTGGTGATTTTTATCCACTGAAGTGAGTCTATTGATTTTACAAGTTTGGATTTGGTTACAGTCTCTTCATCAGGTGTTTTTAGATCCTGACCAATTTGTTTTAGGGCTCCTTGAATTTCATCGCCTTTATGATACTGCAATTTGTATACTAAAAACCCTAAATCTTCTAATCCTGAAATCTCTTGAGTAGATGGATGAGAACTGTCTAGAACATCAAAGCTATGAAGAAGACTTTTGATTTCTGTTATAGCATCAGGCTCACCTGTGAAAACCAACGTGTTGGTTTGTTCAGAGAATTTCATGGATTCTATTGTTTCATAAAGAGGTTCATTCTCTAAATTAGATACTTTTAGATTCTCCGCAAACTCACATAAAATGCACTCTAGCTCTGGTCCTGTTAAATAAACAGGTTTATATACATAGTAAGAAGACTGCGCAGCGCCTTTTTCTGGAGCTATATCAAATTTTTGAACAAGTGGTTCGATCTTTTTTAAAGCGTCTGGCGTTCCCACAAAGATAATGGAGTTTGTCTCTTTTACATATTTCATGCTTTTTAAAGCTGTAATAAAAGCTTTGTCAGATGAATCAATATTTGCGAGATCTTGAGTTATAGATTTTATTGAGGTTGTTATTTGAGTGGGCGTAGCTTTTTGAATTTGATAAACCCAAAAGTTTGTTTTACCAAGCTCTTGAATTGCTTGTTTAGACGTTGGAGCATTTATAGAATTAAAAAGAGTGTCAATTTTTTTAAGGGTATCCTCATCTCCAGTAAATATTATTGAATTTGTGGTAGGAACGGCTTTCATTGAAGCTATCGCTTCTAATAGAGGCTGATCAGCAAGGCCTGAGCTTTTTAAATGAGAGGATATATCTTTAAATGCATTTTCAACATCATCTAAAGTAATGTGCGTTGGTGTTAGCATTAAAAAGGTGCCTTTAAACATTCCTTCTTTCGATACATCATATGATCCTAAAAGAGATTTTACTTTTGTTAGGGTCGCCTCGGCGCCTGTAAATATTATCGAATTTATAGAAGATACAACTCTCATTGAATGAATAGCATCTATAAGTTCTGGATCAGCGAGGCCTGAGCTTTTTAAATTTTTAGCGACATCTGTTAAATATACATCTAAATCATTTAAAGATGCGTGTTTTGGGGTATAGATAAAAAAGTCTATTTTTGATTGTTTTACCGAATCATATTGAGAGATAATATTTTTTACTTCTTCTATAGCTACTGAATCTCCAGTTAACAAAATAGAATTTGTCTCTTTTATCCATTTAGCGGTTTGAAGAACATCCAAAAGATTTTGGTCTTTAACCTCTTGATCTTTAAATTTAGCAGCTAGCTCATCTAAATCATCTTCTATTTTGTCTCCAGATACATATCTCAAGTTATATAAGAAAAAAGAAGGCTCTTTTGAAACTGGAGTATCTAAGCTTTGTAAAACTTTTTGTACTTTTGCGATCGTTGCATCCGTTGCTGAGAATACAAAAGAGTTTGTCTCAGATATCCATTTCATATTATCGATAGCTTCGATAAGCCCAGCGTGAGGCATTCCATCTTTTTTTAAGTTAGAAGAGATTTCTTCTAAAGCATTTTTTAAATCTTTTTGTGTGCGATTTATAGGTTTGTAAATAAAGATCTGTTGGTTCTCTAAAGTTTTTATCTCAGCTTCCGGTTTTACATCTAAACTTTTAAATACAGAAAGAGTTTTATTTGCGAGTGTTGGGGTAGATACTATAAAAATTTTTCTAGTTGAGTCTTGTGGGATTAAAAGATATGGATTTCCCGCTACCATAGGAGCCATTATTTCTTTCGCTAAAGAGATCAGAGTTGCAGAGGCATTTGCTGTTACGCTGTAAGTTTCAATAGTAAGTGGGCTTTTTGCGCTATCTAAGTTTTCAATGAGCGTTGTGATTTTTTCAACATTGCTCACTACATCTGTTAAAATGAGTTGCCTTGTAGGTGTTAAAAGTTCTATTAGAGCTGTTTTTGAAACCATCGCTTTGATAATTGTGAAAACAGCTTCTGGAGAGACGTTGTTAATAGAAAAAATCCTTGTTATTATTGGATTTTTTATATTTTTTGTACCCTTTTCTACTATAGGAGCTGTCTCTATTATATCTTCAGATTTAGTGATGATTATGCTAGATCCATCTTCAACTAGGTAGAGTCCGTTAGCTCTTAAAACCTGCATTAAAGAAGACATTACACTCTGTTTTGTAATAGGCTCTTTAGATGTAATCGAAATTGTAAAATTTAAATCTGTAGCTGTATAGATAAAATTAACTGAGCATA
>JAAKFN010000077.1 GCA_011065045.1 Candidatus Anoxychlamydiales bacterium | reverse complement strand
CAGCTAAAGCGGATAAGGTTTTAGAAAGTCTAGAATTTGAACCATTAGCACTACAACCATAAGGAATCAAAAATATGGAAAAAGAAAGAACTAGAAAAAGACCTTTTTCATTTGGAATAAAAAGGAAAAAGGTCTGCCCTTTTCAGGCTTCAAAAATCAAGAAAATTGATTATAAAGATATCGAAAACTTAAGGTTTTTCGTAACGGAAAGAGGGAAAATATTGCCAAGAAGAATAACTGGCGTATCATTTTATTTTCAAAAGCAACTAAAAAAAGCTATTAAAAGAGCAAGACACATGGCCTTTTTGCCATTTGTATCAGAAGAATAAGAGGTATTTATTTATGAAATCTAAACTCAAATTACTACTTTTAAAAGATGTAGAAGATCTAGGAAAAAAAGGCGAAGTGGTAGCGGTAAAACCGGGTTATGCAAGAAACTATTTGCTGCCGAAAAAAACAGCTGTTTTTGCAGCTCCAAATACTTTAAGAATGCAAGAAAAGCTTCAAAAAGAGAGAGCTATTAAATCGCTAGAAGAGAAAAAAGAGGCTGATGCTTTAGCAAAAGTTATTGAGCAAATAGCTCTTTCAATCACAGTAAAAGCAGATGTAGATGGCAGGATGTTTGGTTCAGTGAATGCTCAAGATATTGCAAAACTTTTTGAGCCGCACTCAATTAAACTTACTAAGAAAAATATTGTTTTGAAAAAGCCAATAAAAGAAGTTGGTGTTTTTGAGATTCCTATTTTATTACAAGAGGGAGTTGAGACAAAAATAACCTTAACAGTTATTGGTGAAAAAATAAAAAAATCAGCTTTAGAAAAAGAGAAAGAGAAAAAGAAAAAAGCAGATGATAAAACTAAAGAAACGGACAAAAAAGCCGAAGTAAAAAAAGAAGAAACAGAAGAGACAAAGTGAGTCTAACTTTTTATTCACCAGCTAAGGTGAATCTGTTTTTTAAAGTTTTATCTAAAAGAAAAGATGGTTATCACAACATATTTTCTTTATACCAAGCAATCTCTTTAGTTGATCATTTTTTTATAAATAAAGCAAAAAAAGACACCTTTTTTTGCTTTAACAATAAAGAGCTGATCTTTGATGAAAGTAATCTAATTATTAAGGCTTTGAGGCTTTTTAGAAAAAAGACCAATATATTAGATTCAGTTGAGATATATTTAAAAAAAAACATTCCAATAGAAGCGGGGCTTGGTGGAGGTAGCTCAAATGCTGCTACAACTCTATTCGCATTAAATGAACTTTTTGGAAAACCACTTCATTTATTTGAGTTAATAGAGCTTTCTAAAAAAATAGGAGCGGATGTATCTTTTTTTTTCTCGAAAGGCACAGCTCTTTGTGAAAATATTGGAGATGTTTTTGAAAATGTCTCTTCTCAAGAGCTAAATTTTCATATAGCAAAACCAAACTTTGGAATGTCTACCAAAAGTGTATATGAAAATGTCGATTTTAATTCTTTAAATAAAACAGATCCATCTGTTTTAAAAAGTTATATTTTAAGAAAAAAAGAGATTAAAATTTTTAATGATTTAGAAATCACCGCTTTTAAGTTAAATGAGAAGCTTCAAGAGACTAAAACTTTATTAGAAAAGATGGGATTTGAAAAAGTTGTGATGACCGGAAGTGGATCAAGTTTTATGTGTTTTGGTAGAATAAAACCAAAATCAAATAAAAAAATTCAGTTTTTTTCTGTTTTTAATATCCAAAGAAATTTAGAAAACTGGTATTCTTTCTAGAAAAAAGAATATATGAAACAATCAAAAAATTTTAAAGATCAGATAATAATAGTTACTGGAGCTAGTGGTTTTATTGGTTCTTGCACTGTTAAACATTTAAATGATCAAGGGTATACTAATTTAGTATTAGTAGATGATCTAAAAAATGATAAATGGAAAAACCTCGTTGGAAAAAAGTTTTTAGATCTCATTTTTAAAGAAGAGCTATTTGATTATTTAAAAGGAAGAGAAAATGAGATAGAAGTGATCATTCATTTAGGGGCATGCTCATCTACAATATGCAGAGATTCTAACTATCTTTATGAAAATAATTTTAGATTCACTCAAAAGCTCTGTGAATATGCTATTGAAAATGATCAAAGGTTTATTTATGCATCATCTGCTGCAACATATGGCGCAGGAAAGATGGGGTTTTCAGATGATGAAAATCTTTTAGAGTCTTTAAGACCTATTAATATGTATGGTTATTCTAAACATCTTTTTGATCTTTGGGCAAAAGATCAAAAGATTTTAGATAAGATAGTTGGTCTTAAATATTTTAATGTTTTTGGTCCTAACGAAAATCACAAAGACGAAATGTCTTCTATGATATATAAAATGGAAGAAAAGATTCAAAGGGATGGAAAAATCTCTTTATTTAAATCAAATGACCCTGAGAATTTTAAAGATGGCGAGCAGAAAAGAGATTTTATATATGTAAAAGATGCTGTTAGAATGACATGTCTTTTAATTGAAGATGCATTTAAAGATGTAGGAGGTATTTTTAACATTGGATCAGGCATAGCAACTTCTTGGAATGAGTTAGCTAAGGCTCTATTTAACGCATTAGAAATGCCTGTAAAAATTGAGTATATCGATATGCCAAAAGAGTTAGATAAGCAGTATCAAAATTTTACAAAAGCTGACATGAGTAAATTTCAAAAGATTTATAAAGATAAATTTGAGATAACATCCATCGAAGATAGTGTTAAAGATTATGTTCAGAACTATTTACTAAAAAGAGAAAGATGGTAAAGCTAACAGGGCCTTTTTCAAAACTTCAAAAAGTACATACGCTAGTAATTGGCGATTTTATGTTGGATCGCTACACTTACGGAGAGGTAAGAAGAATCTCTCCAGAAGCACCTGTTTCTATTTTAAAAGTTGATAGAGAGGAAATGCTACCAGGTGGCGCTGGCAATGTTGTTTTAAATTTATTATCTCTCGGCTCTAAAGTTACAGCTATTGGAAGGGTAGGAGACGATATTCAAGGTGATATCTTAAAAAAACTATTAAAAGATAAAAATGCAAATGTTGATTATCTCTATGCTCAAAAAAACTATAAAACATCTTTAAAAAATAGATTCATAGCTGAGAGCCAACAAATTCTAAGAGTAGATTTTGAAAAGATAGAGCCTCTTTTAGAAGAGTTAGAAGAAAAAATCATAAAAAAACTAGAAAAAGTTTTAAAATCAATTGATGTAGTTGCTATTTCAGATTATGGCAAAGGCTTTTTATCTGATAGATTATTAAAGTTTATAATTGATTTAGCAAAATCTAAAAACATACCTGTAATTGTTGATCCAAAAGGCAAAGATTTTAAAAAATATGAATTTGCAACTATTTTAAAACCAAATTTAAAAGAAGCATACGTAGCTGCAAATTTAAATGAAAATGAAGATGTAGAGCTTGTTTCTAGAAATATATTAGATATGACTAATGTAGATTTTTTAATGATCACGAGATCTAAAGATGGGATTTCTGTATTTTCAAAAAATAAAAAAGCAAAAAATTTCCCTGTAAAAACTAAAGAAGTGAAAGATGTAACAGGAGCAGGGGATACTGTGCTTGCTATGCTTTGTATTGCTATCGCAAATAAACTATCAATAGATCATGCATGTGAGCTTTGTAATATTGCTGCATCTATAGCAATCGAGCATATTGGCTGCAAAGAGATAACTCTTAGCCTATTTGCAAAAAGACTTTTAGAGTATGATAGTGAGAATAAAATCTTTGATTTTTCTCACTTATTTGCGCTCAAAAAAGTAATAGAGAATAAAGAATTTTCTTTATTAGGAATAAACTCTACTCATTCATTTACCGATATTTTTAAGTGTATAAAAAAACTATCAAAGGAAAATTCTCAAATTCTCATCTATATTTTAAATGAAAATCCAAAAGATGAATTTGTAGATCTATTATCATCGATTAATGAAGTGAGTTTTATTATTTTAAATAATTCCAATCTTAAAAATTTAATAGATGAGATACATCCAACAGACATCTACATCATGAAAAAAAATCAGCTAAGTAAATTAAGAAATTCTAAAGAATTAATAAAGCTATGCTAAGATAGTTTTATTAATATGTGAAATTTTAATGCTATCGATAGATCCCATTTAGGTATTGCGCTTAAGGATTAAGAGGTGCAATCAATCTTTTTTTAAGAGGGAGTCTTGAAATTTTAGGGGCGTTTTTTAAGGGAGTTGATTTTTTAGGACTTTTCAAAGATCGTGTATGAAAATTATATATAGTAACGGCTCTCCATCTTTTTGAAACTCCTTGAGGACCTACATCACTTCTATTCATTTCAGTTAGTGGAACATTTTGAAAAATTATCGATAGAACTTCTGGGGGAATTTCTTTAAAAGCAGAATCTGATTCTCCTGAAACATTGACTGGAGCAGGGTTTTCGTTATTTACCGGACTCATATTAGTTTTATTTGGATCAAAATTAACTGACATTAGTTTCTCCTTAAAATATTTGTTATTATGATAAAAGTTGTATTAGAGCTCTTTTTTATCGACAATAATAATATTTTATATAATATACAAATTAATGTCAACTATAAAATCATTTATTTAATAATAATAATTAAAAGTATAGTTATTATATTATAATTAATTTTAATAATATTATTAAAAAATTGAAAAGCTTGAGAGAGTTTGATCGAACATCTGATTGAGATTTTATAAAAAACAGTCATTTAATTGATTTTAAAAGCGAAGAAAACTGATCTAAACTAGTAGCTAAAGAATTTAGTAGTTAAATCGATAGAAACATAGAGGAGTTGTTTTGTTATTCCAATAAATTGCAAAGATTATTTGATCGTGTGATCTAGATTCATAAATTTCAATATCTCTTAAATTTAATGTCGAGACATCCATGTTTTCTTTATTATTATTAATGAAAGCCCCATTTCTGATTAATGCTATTACTACAGCTTTATTTTTGTTATAAATAGCGATCTTTAAAGCTGTAAGCCCCATCTTATTTTGATATGTTATAATTTCTGTAGAGTATGGTAATAGTTTTTCTATTGTAGATATGCTCTCCTCTACATGAGCTGCTAACATTAATGCTGTCCATCCATCAATATCAACATCTAAAACGCTAGCTCCTCTATCAAGATAAAGATCTATTAGATCAGCTAAACCATATTTTGCAGCAACTAAAAGAGGGGTTTGTCCAAGTAAATTCTGGATACTTAAAGAAGCTCCTTTATCTAATAATTTTCTTGCTATTTTAGAACTTCTTGTTTTCATTAAGGCTGGTTCACCTAAATTATCTTGAGCATCGATATTTTGGATTTTATCTAAAATAAGATCTAAAATTTTAATATCGGAATCTTTTTTACCGCTTTCCATTTGCTCTATAGCTTCCATCAACATCGTAATTTTTTTATTATCAAAATCGTCTACATTAGCTCCAGCATCTATTAAAATTTTCGTTTTTTCAAAATTTAGGTTTGATACAGCATACATTAAAGCAGAAGTGCCTTGTAAATTTTTATCATTTATTAAAGCTCCATAAAAAATAAATAAATTAACTATTTCAATACTGGATTGAACAGTAGCATGCATAAGAGGTGTATCTCCTGGAACATCTTTAAAGTTTACATTCGCTCCATTTTGCAGTAATAATCCAGCTATCAAAGTGTCATTTAACTCACAGCAGTAAAATAGAGCTGTGATTGAATTTTCATCGACAGCATTTACATCTATTTTCCCAGCATTTATTAAGGCAAATACGATATCGAAATCTTTGCTTTTAACAGCTTTGAATAAAACTTTATTGAAAAGAGCTTCGTTTGGAATTGAATTATGGATGCTATATAGTAGCTCTTCTTTGCTAATTGTAGAGATCTTTTCTTCTATATAGGTGTTAATAAGCTGATATGATGAATCACCTGAAAAATAAATTGGTTTATTCTCCAAATGAGCAGACAAAGCAATTGGCATATTCTTAAAGCCTTTGTTATGAGTGTATTATACAAAGTTAATAATTGTACTTTTTAAATTTTTTTATTAACAGAATCTAAGAAGCATAATATAAATAACTTAGAAACTCAACTGTTTTTTTAAATAACATCTCTCTTGATGTAAGCTATTTGTAATAAGCCGTTTAAATAAATAGTAGTGAGTATTGACATTTAATATGTTTTATTATATAATTTATATTATAAATTTTTTAAAAACTATAAAAAATAATTTAATTTTAAGGATGGTAATTATGGCAACAAAAATTAATAGTAATAATTTAACACCCCCTCAAAGCCCTTTGGCTTCAACATCTGCAACTACTCCAACTACTCCAACTACTCCAACTACTCCAACTACTCCAACTTCTCCAACTTCTTCCTCTAGGCCTCCAAACCTGCCATTTTCACCTTCAAGATTATTATTAAACACTTCTCCTCCCATTGCAACTCCATCTTCTGTTAAGAGGGTGCTTTTTGGAGCTGCTCAGAGCCCATCTCTCTTTCCATTAAACTTTTCTTCAAAGAGAAAAAGAGATCCTAAAAGAAGTCCTATTGAAAGTAAAGTTACTAGAGTTAGTAGGAAAAAAATACGATTGAATTTACCTTCATCATCAGCTTCGGTCCCATTTTCATTGCCTAAGCCTCCAACAGAGGCTTTTGAAATTGGAGGTCAAGTAAGACAATTGGGAAAAAAGAAAGTGACAGTTCCTGCAGGGCCAGCTCCACGATCAATAATATCTTATATATTTAAAGAAGAAGAAAAGAAAAAGCAAATTGAATTAAATAGTTATATTCATCCTTCAATAATAGAAGAAGAAAATCTAATACTATTACATACAGATGAACCAGAAGGACAGTACAAGCAACCTTATCTGATCCCATCAAAACCTAATAAGTTAGCTTTAATTTTTACAAAGAATGAACGAAACTCATCAGCGGAAAGTATAAGAGGGTATTTAGAAAGTTCTATCAAGCAATATAACCAAATTAAAGCTATTCCTGCTTTTAGGGATAAATGTGTTACTATTGATAATGCAACAAGAGTATTAGAACAAAAATGTTTAATTGTTGATCTAATCCCAGATTCATTTGAAAAAGTTTTAGTGGCTTTGATAAAGAAAGGATTAAAACCATTCGAGAGCATGCAACAGTTAAATGGCCCGCTAGATGACAATCAAAGAATTGCGCTTGATCTTTTAAGCCAAATTAAAGATATTTATGATTTATCTATTGAGCATGGAATTGATACAGATTTACATAAGGGAAATTTTAGAGTAAAAATTGATGCAGAAAATAAACACACCGTTATTTTGACCGATTTTAGAGAATCTATCGAAAAAGGCAATTTAATGTCTAATAAAAGAAAAGAATTCCATGAATTCCAAAGAGATTTAGGTTCGATATTTAAACCTGAATTTTTAGATGAGTATTTTGAGGCTTCTCTTAAACGATTGAATGAAAAGCAAAATCTAACTTCTGAAGAAGATTTTTCAGAAGATGAATCTGATTTATTCGGAATAAGCGATCTTCATAAATCGACTTTTAATTAATTATATATTTTTTTATATAGTTTTTTTGCAATTCTTATTATAATTTAAATCGTAATATCTCCTTGGTGAGTTTAGTTTACGATTTACAATATAGCTTCAATATATGAAAAATCAAGTAGTAGAAAAATTATTAAAAATTGTTAATCAATTTCCTCCTTTTCATGATGGTATTGATTTGTATTGGATTTTTTATATTCGTGTAAAAAGATCTTGGAAAAAAATATTTATTCAAAAATATTTAGATACTTATTATTTTTCAGCAACAAATCGTATTTCTTTTTCTTATCCAAAAGAATTTCAACATGAATATTTAGAAGATAACTTAAAAATATGGATCGAGGAATTATTAGCTTATAGAGCTCGAGTGATGAAAAATCCT
>JAAKFN010000076.1 GCA_011065045.1 Candidatus Anoxychlamydiales bacterium | reverse complement strand
ATTACCATGCTATTTTATAAGCAACTAAATATAAGCGACATAAATTTCTGTAAAAATTAAATTAAATGGTTTGGTTTTGTTAGAAACCTATTTTATCAATGCATATGCATCTTTTCTTCAGCATGTCTAATAGCGCTTGATATATAGTGAGCCTTTCTTCCTATTATCTTATATAGAAGCTCTTTTACAAGCATACAGATTAAAAACCAAATAAGTATATAGACCCAAGCATAAGCAACAAAGAGCCAGCCAATACCGACAAAATCATTAGTTCCAAGGCCATAGACAGAAAAAAGAGTTCCGATAACCTGAGAGACTAAAGTAGCTAAAAAGAACTTAATCTCCGGATGGGGGTTTGACCAAATTGCTTTTGTATTTCTGGTTAAATAAATAGTTAAATTACCACCACAGAGTATTCCCATAAAAGCTAAAGTTCTCAAATGATCAAATTTTGACGTTGCATCTGTTATAGATGCAAACCAATATTTATCACCTATCCAATAAAGACCAAAAGTAGAGACAACACCAACTATTGCAAGACCTACTGATATAGTAAGTATTTCTTTCATATTCCAAGAAGATGGGTTTTTATCGATCGGCATATGATCATATGCAATCATCATTATAGGGATATCATTTAAAAGAGCTATTAAGATGATCATAATAGCTGTTAAAGGATGATCATTAAAAACTAGCATTGAGAGTAATAAAAATAGAAGCAGTCTACAGGTTTCAGAGATTCGATACATTGCATAGCTTTTCATCCTGTTAAAAATCTTTCTAGATTGTTCTATAGCATGAGCAATAACTAAAAGACCTGGCTCTGTTAAAACTATGTCAGCTGCTTCTTTTGCAGCATCAGTAGCGCCACTTACAGCTATTCCAATGTCTGCTTGTTTTAAAGCAGGGGCATCATTTACACCATCTCCCGTCATTCCGGTTACATGGCCTTTATGTTGCAGGGCTTTTACAATATCGAATTTATGTTGAGGATAGACTTCAGAAAAACCACTTGCAGATTCATAAATAGACTCTTTTTCAACCTTTGTCTCTGAATCTTCATGTTGCTCAAGCTCTGAGACGGATATTATATTAGTTCCAAGGTCTAATTTTCCAGCGAGCTCTTTTGCGATAGCTCCATGATCTCCTGTTACCATTTTTACACTTATGCCCATTCCTTTTATATAGCCAAGGGTCTCTTTTGTATCATCTCTTGGAGGATCGAACATTGGAATTAATCCTAAGTAATGCCATTTATTTGAACTATCTGTTTTACCAACACCAAGAGTTCTATATCCTTTTGCTGCGAAACTATCGATGCCTTGCATCACTTTTTTAGTAAGAGCTTCATCGGCCTCGCACATTTTAAGAATTATTTGAGGAGCTCCTTTGGCAGCTTGTATTATAGTTCCATCTTTTTGTTTAACAGTTGCTACTGCTTTTTTAATCACCGGATCAAATGGTTTAAATTTTTCTCTCATGTATTCATTTAAAGCTTCTTTATTACCGAGTCTCGTAAAAATAGCTTCATCTATAGCATCTCTTCCATCTGGATTAGAAGCTAAAGCAGCCATTATTAGCACCTCGTTAGGATCTTTAGATTCAAAAAGCTCAATATCGCCAACTGTTAGTTCGTTTTTAGTTAAAGTTCCTGTTTTATCAGAGCATAAAATATCCATATTAGCTAATTCCTCTACAGCGGTTAGCTTTGAGACGATAGCTTTCATTTTAGCTAACGTTCCAGCTCCAATTGCCATTGTAGCTGATAAAACAGCAGGCAAGGCTATTGGAATTCCGGCAACAACTAGTACTAAAATAAAGATAACGATCTGACCGATACTCTCGTGCAAGACATGTTTATATTCAATTCTATAAATAGAGACTACTAAGATAATAGCGCAAATTGTTAGAGTTAAAAAAATTAAAAAATCTCCAATTCTAACAACAGCTTGTTGAAAGTGTGATTTTGTTTTAGCCTCTGATACTAATTTTGCTGTTTTTCCAAAAAAGGTATTCATTCCTGTCTCTGTTACAACTCCTGTCATTTCACCTGTTTTGGCAATTGTTCCTGAAAAAGCGATATCTTCCAGTTTTTTAGTAACAGGAAGAGATTCTCCTGTCAGTGCTGATTGATCGACTGTTAAATACTCTCCGCCAACTAATTTGATATCAGCGGGAATAATATTTCCAAGTTTTACATTAATAATATCGCCAGGCACTAAATCTTTAGATTTAATATCTAGCCATTTTCCATCTCTTAGAACTCTTGCATGAAGAGCTAATTTTTTTTTGAGCGCTTCGATTGCATTCCCAGCTTTGAATTCTTGGAAGAAACCAAGCGCTGCATTAATTATAAGCATCGCCAGTATAACTATGAAATCGGGCCATTTTTGCAAAACGCCTGAAAGAATAGCAGCTATTTCGATCATCCAAGGAATTGGTCCCCAAAAAAACTGAAAGAGCTGTTTGAAAATTGATCGTTTTTTTTCTTCTAATGCATTAGGCCCATATTTTTCTAATCGCTGTTTTGCATTATCAGTTGAAAGACCACTATTCATATCAACATCTAAGTTTTTTAAAGCATCTTCATTTGACATTTTAGCAAAAGGGCTCATTGCTTCTGATTTAACATCTTTTTTTTTCTCTTCCATAGCTCCTCAAATAGTAAGTGAGATAATATTTATCTTATTAATTACCACATAACAATATATAAGTTTTTAATCTACTAAAAACACCTAAAATTAATTGATTGATTAATTTGTTCGTTTATTTACAATGCAAATTATAGAAAACATTTAAAAAGAGGATTATATGAACAAATTAAATGTAAAAGCTTTTACCCTAACCTGTGGTATTACATGGGGGCTTTTTATGCTGTTATTAGCATGGATATCATCTTTTGGTTGGGGAATTAGAGATGTATCTGTGATAGCTGGTCTCTACCTTGGTTATGAGCCTACCTTTTTAGGAGGAATCGTTGGAGCTTTGTGGGGCTTTGTAGATGGTGCAATTGGAGGTTTTATACTTTCATATTTTTATAATATATTTTTAAAAAAGTTTAAAAATAAGTAAATGGCACTAAAATTTACTCAAAAGATTCATATAAAAGCTATTTTTGGAAACGTTGGTCTTTTTTTATTTATTCCAGCTTTCATGGCTTTTATAACAGCTTTGATTGGTTTAATCTTTCAAGAGTATTTCTCTATTCTGCCGCTTTTGATAATAGGCTCAATCAATCTTATAATAGCTTATCTATTATATAGGTTTTGTTTTGAGCCTAAAAAAATACATCTTTGGGATGCGATGATATCTCTCGCTCTCGGTTGGTTTTTTTGTCCAATGTTTGGAGCTTTAGCTTATATTTTTGTATCTAAATCTTCTATGGGTGTAATGCCATCAGATGCCGCTATAGCGTTAATAAAACCGATTAATGCTATTTTCGAAGCATTTTCAGGGTTCACAAGCTCTGGGCTTACAATGATAGATAAAGTATCTATTCTACCCCACACTATTCAATGGCTTAGATCATTTCAGCAGTGGATTGGAGGTGTTGGGCTTATTATTTTTGTTATATCCTTAATTGAGCCAAATATAGAAGAGTACCAACTCTACTTTACCGAAACAAAATCCAAAGGTTTTAATAAAAGCCTTTTAAAAACTACAAGATCGATCATTTATATGTATCTGATTTTTACTATTGTAGGGATACTTTTATTTATTTTTGCAAAAATGCCAGTTTGGCAAGCTATCAACCATGCTATGTCAGCAATAGCAACAGGTGGATTTACTATTACAGATGATAGTTTTGCTAGCTATTCTTTTGTAATAAAGTTAATCGGGATTTTTTTAGTTGTTTTAGGAGCTATGAGTTTTTCTCTTCATTATAAAATATTTGTACAAAGAAAATTTTTAGAATTTTTCAAAAATATTCAAAACAGAGTTTTTTATATTTTATTAGCCGGTGGAGCTATTTTAATAATTTTAATAAATATGAATCACATATCTTATATAAATTACGTTTTTGAGTGGGTGTCATCTCTTGGTACTTGTGGATTTTCAGCTGGGAGGATTTTTTCTTTAACAACGGCGACTAAATTTTTAATGATTATTGCAATGATAATAGGGGGATCGTCTGGATCAACTGTTGGTGGTTTAAAAATCAGAAGAGTGATCTTTCTTTTTCAATCTATAATACTTAGAATGAAATCACTCACGATTTATCAAGAGAAAAAAGTATTAAAACAAAAAAAAGTTCCTAAAAATGAGGATCCATCTGGTGTATATCTACCAGAGAGCCAAAAGTCTGAAAGGCTTTATGAAGCAGGAAGTCTTTTTTTTCTTTGGATTTTAACTCTTTTTATAGGAGTTTTTTTACTTCTATTATTAGAGCCTCAAAAAAAAATAATAGATATATTTTTTGATGTAACATCTGCTCTTGGTAATGTGGGTTTATCTACAGGTGTTACTATAGAGTCATTAAAATCTTTTTCTAAAATTGTTTTTATTCTACTTATGTGGCTTGGAAGATTAGAGATCATTCCAATTTTAGTTCTTTTAATTAGCTTTTTTTATAGCAGCCCAAAAGCTCTCATCAAAAAAAAGTGAAAAAAAGTCTTTTCAAGAACTCTTTACTTCAATAAATTAATGAAAGATCAAAACTTAAGAGGTTTTTTATGGCTAAACTATACTTTCGTTACGGAACTGTAAGTTCTGCTAAGACTCTAAACTTGCTCGCTGTAGCTCATAACTACAGAAATCAAGGTAAAAAAATAGCTCTTATCAAACCAGAGCTAGATACTCGCTTTGGTAAAGAGAAGATCAAATCTAGAGCTGGCTTAGAAAAAGATGCTGATATTTTAGTTAAACCAGATACCGAATTAGATTTTAATAAGTTTAATAATGTCAGCTGCATTTTAGTTGATGAAGCTCAATTTTTATCTGAATATCTAATAAACCAACTAAGAGAGATCACTGTAGTACTGCATATTCCAGTTATCTGTTATGGGCTTAGAGCTGATTTCAAATCAAAGCTTTTTGAAGCATCTAAAAGATTAATGGAAGTGGCAGACACTATAGAAGAGATTAAATGCACATGCAATTTTTGTAATAAAAAAGCTGTTATGAACCTAAAGCATGTAGATGGTTTTGCTACTATAGAAGGTCCAAGTGTTCAGCTAGGCTGTGAAGAGCTTTATTTCCCTGTTTGTTTTAATTGTTATAAAAAACAAATTGATGATGCTAAAAAAGCAAAAACAAGAGAAGAAGCTTTAACTACTTGATATTTTAGAATTTTTTGACTGTATGATTGTATACGCTCAATAAGCTTATTACAAATACTATCAAAGGGTCTTGATTCGAGTATTATAAGGAGTTTATTTTCAAAAATTTTTCTCTCCAGAAGTAATTCTCTAAAAGGTCCTTAGCATCTCTATTTGTTATCAAATAAGCTAAATACAAAGCTTCAATTGAAGCGAGACCTTTTATTGGATCTGGGCATAGCGTCTGTTTCCTCGGATATGCTGTTATATAGTTTTGAGGCAGTGATCTTTTTTCAATATTCTCAGGTAGAATTTTTAAAATTCGATCTACATATTTCCAGGTTGAGTCTATCAATAATAGCCCTTTATTTTGATCCTCCTTTGTAAGCTCTTTTGCGTTCATTTCAAGTAAAACATAGTTTGATAGATCTAAAGAGGGGAACTCATTTGAAGAGGTTATAAGGGGATATGTAAAAAAAGAGATATCCTCTCTTTTTTCAAGTCCTTTGAGTGAGCATTTTTTTAAATTCTCTTTTTTATGTCTGATGATAATTGTTTTTTGCATATCTAGTATTTTATCTAAAGAAAATCTAACCTTCAAGGGTCAAAAAAAAATAGAGGATATTTAAATTTATTTTTTTATATAAAAACTAATTTAATTAATTGTTTTATAAAATTAAAATTTAAACAAAGTAAAGCGGATAACGTTGAGTTTTATTTCAATTAATGATAATATAATTATATTAAAATTAATAGCTTTGATTAAGTTGTCATAAACAGGGAAATTAAGATGGCTGTAAATGGTATTACGTCTAGATCTCTAGAAAGAGCTGAGGAATATATGCCTCAAGCTTTTAGAGATGTATATTGCCAAATAGCTCAAAGAACTTATAAGCACTCAGAGTGCTCAAAAAGCGCTTCATATGAAGCTTTTAAATTAGCTAAAGATGCAAATGGTTTCAGATGCCCAATGTGTTTTTCTAGAGAAAATATAGTTACCCCAAATACAATATTAGATCGTGCCATCTCGAGTTTTATGCTAAATTTTAATTTCAGAAATGATACTGATGCTAAAAGTAGCTATAAGTTAGCATGGTATTTTTTTAAAGAAGAGAGATTTGTTAGTGCTCATAAAATATGTGAAAGAGCTCTAAATTTTTCATCAATCGATTCTCAAAATCATAAAAATTTAATGTTTCTAGCAGGTAGAATTTTACAATGTCAGTTAGGTATCAATACAAATTTACAACAAATAGAATCATATAAAAAAGAGATAAAGACTTTCATAGAACAATTAAAAAAAACTCAAGATCCAGATCAAGTAAAACAATTGCAGAAGTGCGGCGCTCTATGTTTTGTTGCCATAGCGTATGAGAAAAATAATATTGCTAGAAAATATCTAGATAATAAAATGCTAGTAAAAGCATTCGATACATTTAAAGAGGCTATTTTATTGTTTGAAAAAGTCCAAAATATTAAAGGTTTAGATTCAGATATAAAGAGATCGTTCATTGTTGATTTAACCTCTAGTTTAACATCTTTAGGAGATCTGTTGGCATCTTTAAATAGGTTTTCGGATGCAAAAGATAATTATAAAAAATCAATTAAGCATCTTAAAGCTGCTATTAGTGTCTGTGAAAATAAGGATGATTTTATACAAGATCTCGATAAGGTTTCTTTCAAGCTTTCTAAAGCTTATCTTGGTTTAGCTGATCAATGCAATATACAAAGCAGCGAATATGCGGAAGCTAAAAAGTATTTAGAAAAATCTCAAAAAACTCTAGAAAATATAAAAGAAAAAAACGAAGAAATTACAAGTTTTTCAGATCAAATAGTTCAAAAAATAGAGATTATTGAACTAAAGCTGTTAATGGCTGATTTAATAAGGCTATATAACGAAGGTAAAAGCAATAACAAATAATAATAAAAAAAGGAAAAAATATGGCATCTGCAAGTTCAAGTATATCAAGTGGAGCAGCTCCAATTGATATTTCAATTTTTAATCCAACTACCAATCTTTCAACCGCTGGTTATAGTTTTTTGGTATTTAGTTCTTTAGATAGGGAGATTCAAGAAAAACAAAGTAAGATAACTGAAATATTTAATTTTCTATCTCAAGAGATCCAAAAAAAATTACCAGATACGAGCTCTAGAGAAGTTACAGATATTTCAAATATTGAAATGAGTAAATATTCTCAAGTAACTCAAATGGCTATTTTATATCATAAAAATGAAGCAGAGAGACTCTTCGAGAAAAATGATTTTGAAAATGCTATACACCACTATTTAGAGATGATGAAAATACATACAAGCGAAATCTTAAAAAATAATATGCCTGTAGAAGAGAAATTCATTAAATTTAAGCTTATAAACGATATAGCTCAAAAATATATAGATCTCGGCGTTTTCTATAAAAGTCTCTGGGCGAATTCGATTTTATCAAATAATCTAGATGATGCAAATTGCGCTTATGTTAAATCGATCGTAAGTTATAAAACAACTATAGATATTTATACTTCTATGCTTGAGTTGAATGAGACCTTTCAAGCAGCATCGTCTTTGATAGCGCTAGATAGTCAAATGAAGTTATATTAAAAAATAAGCAAGCTCTTTCTTACAAACTTCTCACAGATTTATATCATAGGGTTGAAAACTATGAAAAAGCAAAAGAGACTGCTCTACTAGGATTGAATTTACAATGTAGTGATAATGAGATCAATCAAGAGCTTACTAAAAAGCTAACAGAGA
>JAAKFN010000075.1 GCA_011065045.1 Candidatus Anoxychlamydiales bacterium | reverse complement strand
TTTTAAGTTCTCAAAGGCTTTGAGTAAAACTAATTTAGATGGTTTTTTTTTGAATTGATAATCTGTTAAAACTCTATTTGAAAAAATCACTTTTTTATCTTTTTTCAAAAAGATTTTACAAATCATATCAAAGCCGGGCTGAACTTTATATCTTGGATTAAAATTATTTAGTTTTTGAACTGTTTCAATTGAAAACCAACAAGATTGAATATTCATAGGAATCTTCCCTCTTTTAAAATAATCAAAAGAAAAGCCAATAGCTTCTGGATTTAAAAACTCATCTCTTCTTAAAAAAGCGCAGCTAATTAACTGAGGCTCTTTTTTTTCTATAATGAGATCTTTAAGATAGCTCAAAACATATTTTGAAACTAATACATCACCAGAGAATAGAAAGTGGATATATTTACCCTCAGATAGCTTTAAACCTTTATTCATTAAAATAGGAAGCGATTCCTCTTTTGAATACTCTAAAGTTTTTATCTTATCCATATAGGGTTTTAACATGACATGAGATCTTTTTTGATTTGAGGTTGAAATAACGATTATTTCATAAGATTTTTCACTTTGATCTACAATGCTTTTCAATGTAATGTTTGCTAAATGAAAAAAATCTTTTAGCAAAACTACAATAGAAACTATAGGTTTATCAATATTTTCTTTATCCATTTAATCCTCTTTATAACTTCAAAATAGTGATTTAGAAAAATTAAAGCAATAAGATCAAAAAAAACTTTAATTGAGAATAACTACTCTTCTAGCTAAAATATAAAATATCTAAAGCTAAAAGGTTGAAAATTATGAAAAAAAATACCATAGATCCCCTAAAACCAATTGTTGCTCTTTGTAAAAGAAGAGGTTTTGTCTATCCTGGCTCTGAGATCTATGGAGGTTTTGCAAATACTTACTCATATGGTCCATATGGAGTTGAAATAAAAAACAATATTAAAAACCTTTGGTGGAATTTCTTTGTAAGATCTAGATCTGATATGGTAGGAATAGACGGGCCTATTTTACTTCATCCTTTAACTTGGAAGGCATCTGGTCATATAGAAGGCTTTAGTGACGCTTTGATAGACTGCAAGGAGTGCAAAGCTAGATTTAGAGTAGATAAACTAATCGAAGATCAAACAAATCAAGATGTAGAAGGACTATCATTAGAAGATCTAACAGATATTATGATAAAAAAAGATATATCTTGCCCAAAATGCAAATCCAAAAATTTTACAAAAGCTAGGCATTTCAATTTAATGTTTAAAACCGAGATGAGTAAAACTGATGCAGAACATAGTACTGCATATTTAAGACCGGAGACAGCTCAAGCTATATTTTTAGATTATAAAAATGTTGTAGATACTATGAGAGTTAAAATTCCTTTTGGGATTGCACAAATAGGGAAAGCATTTAGAAATGAGATCACTCCCGGAAATTTTATATTTAGATTAATTGAATTTGATCAAATGGAGATCGAATATTTCGTTGAGCAAAATACATGGCAGGAGCATTTTGAGAAATGGCTAGATGAAATGAAAAAGTTTTGCTCTATGATAGGACTTGATTCAAATAAATTAAAAGAAGCTGAGCATCCAAAAGAAAAGCTATCTCACTACTCTAAAAGAACTATAGATATTACATATGATTTTCCATTTGGAACAAATGAGCTATATGGTCTAGCATACAGAACAAATTTTGATCTATGCCAGCATCAAAAGCATTCTAAAGTCTCTTTAGAATACATCGATAATGTAAACAATAAAAGATTTATCCCCCATGTAATAGAGCCAACTTTTGGCCTCGATAGAACTATTTTAGCGCTTCTTTGCGATGCTTATGATGAAGAGAAACTAGAAAATGGTGAGACTAGAACTGTTATGCATTTTTCAAAAAATATAGCTCCTGTAAAAGTCGCTATATTTCCACTCATGAAAAAACCGGATCTTATAAAAGAGGCAAGAAATATTTTCGATTCTTTAAAGATTAAATATGCTACAGAATACGATGAAGCAGGCGCTATTGGTAAAAGATATAGAAGACAAGATGAGCTTGGCACTCCTTATTGTATTACGGTTGATTATCAAACTCTAGAAGACCAAACAGTGACTATAAGAGAGAGAGATTCAATGAAACAAGAGCGTATAAAAATTGAGAATATAAAAAGCACTCTTTTAAATTATTTTGAAGAATCGTAGATCAGAATTTTAGCTGAAGTTTATTTTTTAATATTTTTTAAAAAGTTTCTCTTATAAGTCTTTAACTTAAAAAAATCTCTATAAGATCTATTTTTTATTTTCTCTTTTTTTGAGACTCTTAAAATCTTTTCTTCTTCACCGGATTTATCTGGCCAATAAGAAATTGATCTATCCAAAAAAAACACTGACTCTTTAGTTATATCTTCTATCTCAGACGGCCTTGAAATATTAGAATCTTCAAATTTTTTCAAATCCAATTTATAAGCTATTAAAGAAAGAGCATTTTGATCATGCCTAGAAGAATAAAACCCACCATTTTCAGCAGCTCTTTGCCATCTATCTAAAATAGTATTGCCAATATAACTATCTAAATTTAATCCCAAAACCCCAGCTTCTTTAGTTTCTATAAAGTTTGCTTGCTTGGGCGTTACATCAAAAAGATTTAAAACAAACTCATTTGTATATTCGCTTAATATAAAACTTGCTCTATACCCAAAATAGCCATTTTTTTCTATTTTTTCAAAAATAGTATCTAAAGATTGAAGTGGCAAAATAGCGCTATCTAACCATAGAACATTTTCATAACCCATATTTTTTACCTCACGGAAGAAAAAGGGCTTAAATGCAAATAGAACATGCGAATATTTTAAAGAGTTTTCCTCCAAATTAGGCCAGCTACCTATTCTATAAATAAAATGGCCTTTATACCCGATTAAAGCAAGAGACTTTTTTATACGCTCAATACCATCTGGATAATTTTTATTGAAAGAGGTATAGCAGATAATACATCTTTTTTTGTCTTCTTTTGAAGTGTTGAAGTAAAGCTTTTCGTATATAGGTTTCATCTGTCTTTTTTTTCCAACAAAGCGAAACTCTTTAGCTTTTTTTAGATAATTCTTATCAAGTAATTCAGCTCCCTTTTTAGAGCTAATAGAGAAAAGTTTTAGAGACTCTCTTTTATCTTTTTTCAAATGTTTTTGGATTTTTAAAAAATCTTTAAAAGTTGGATTTTTTATATCCTTTATAGAAGAGTATGGATCTTTTTTTTTGGAGTTTTCACAAGAAGAAGAAAAAAATAAAATTGGTATCAATATAAGAAATATTGAGTTTTTTTTATAAAACAATTGTAGGCCTTTGATTTTTTAGATCATCAAACTCTTTAGCGAGTTCTAAAACCTCATCATCTGAAAAATTAGCTGAATGAATCTTTAATTTGATCTCTTCTCTTTTTTCCATCCAATATCTATCTAAAATCTTTTGAATAGTATTAATAAAATTTTCCTTTAGCTTATCTAGATTTATTTTTTTCTGAAGCATTTCTGATAAGAAAAGTCTCTCTTCTGTATTTTCTAAATCTATAGCAAAAGAAAGAAGATCTTTTAAAGTGTTTTCTTTGATGGCCTTAATAAATTTTAAATATAGATTTTTACAAACTCTTATTTTGAAATACTCTTCAGTAATATTGTTTTCTGCGATTTCAATAAGCTCTGGCTTTGAAGAGCCTTGTAAAAAAAGTTGTCTTAAGAGATCTGTCTCTAAAATCAGATCTGGATTTATATCTGAAAAAGAGAGATCTGCTTGTTTTTTTATATAAATGTTTGGAGCCTCTGATTCTATTGGAATCATTTTTTCTGGAGTTTGAGTGAGTTTAGCTAGTTTTCTTAAACTCTCGTGAACCATAAGAGGATGGTCCCATTTTTTTATTCTTTCTACAATCATTTGAACAAGTTCATTTTTACCGCTAGGAGATTTTACATTAATTTTTTTTGACAAATTCTCTACTAAAAAAGATAGATAATCAGAGCTCTCTAAAATTAGTTTTTCAAAATATTTAGGGCCATATTCAATTAAAATAGAGTCTGGATCCATATTTGGAGGTAGATTTAAAATATAGGTCTCAATTGCATGTTTCTGAAACTGATCTCCTGCTTTTATAGCAGCTTCAATCCCCGCTTTATCTGAGTCTAAAGCAAGATATACTTGATTAACTCCTAAATTAATTAGCTGCTGGGTATGATCTAGAGTAAAAGCTGTTCCTTGAGATGCGATTGCAATAGTAAATCCAAAATGAATTAACCTAAGAGCATCTATTTGCCCTTCAACAACTATAGCTTTTCTTTGTTTTGCAATATTTTTTCTAGAATAATTTAAACCAAATAATACTTTAGATTTTTTAAAAAGAGGGGTCTCTGGTGTATTTATATATTTACCACCAAAAGTATCTTCTTTATATTTTCTTGCTGTAAAACCGATAACAGAACCTATAGCATCTTTAATAGGGATCATTATTCTATTAGTAAAAAAATCTTTTTCACCATTTTTTACAAGCCCTGCTTGATATAAAAGCTCTTTTGAAATCTTTTTATCTTGGCAAAACCTTTGTAAATGGTAAGGATCATTTAAAGTAAGGCCTATTTGAAAAGTTTTAATAAAATCTAAATCAATTCCTCTATCGAAAAGATACTTCAAAGCATCTTTTCCATTATCTGTATGTACGAGAAGAAAATGATAAAAACGAGAGGCTAAATCTAAAACCTCTTTTATAGCTTTTTTAGGCGGACCTAAATTTTTATCATTCTCATTTTCATTCATCTCTAAATTTATATTAAATTTATCAGCTAAGTATTCAACAGCTTCTATAAATGACATTTTTTGATGATTCATCAAAAAAGAGATAGCATCACCATGAGCAGAGCATCCATAGCAGTGATAGTGAGTATCTGATCTAGCTATTACAAAAGATGGAGTTTTTTCATCATGAAATGGGCATCTAGCTTTAAAGTAACTTCCACTTGTTGAAAAATCTACATATGGAGATAGAACTTCGATAAGATCAATTCTTGACCGAAGTCTTTCCAAGCTCTCTTTAGTGTATGTCTTCATAAACATAATCTTAACATGTTTCAAGAAAAAGAAAAATAGCTCTTTTTTTTTATTCTAGCTAAAATAGATTAAAAAAATAAAAGGATAAAAAAATGAGCTTTTCAACTCCAATGATGAAGCAGTGGAAATCATTAAAAGATCAAAAAAAAGATGCGCTTTTACTATTTAGGTTAGGAGATTTTTATGAAGCTTTTCTAGAAGATGCTTATATAATTTCTAAAGAGCTAGACCTAACTTTAACAAAAAGACAAAATATCGCTATGTGCGGAGTGCCTCATCATGCAGGCGATATTTATATCGATAGATTAATAGCAAAAGGCTTTAAAGTAGCAATAGCTGAGCAAGTAGAAGATCCCAAAAAAGCAAAGGGCCTAGTTAAAAGAGAGATCACTAAAGTTTTATCGCCAGGAGTGATATTTAACTCAAACCTTTTAAAAGACAAATCTAATAATTTTTTCATCTCTCTATCTCAAATAGGCTCTGTTTATGGACTTGCAATAATTGATCTATCAACATCTGAATTCAGTGCAATAGAGGTCGACGATGAAAAAGAGTTAATAAATGAGATATATAAGCTACAACCTTCTGAAATTTTAGTATCTCAAAAATTCAGAGATTCCAATCAAAATCTTTTTGATAAACTTTTTATCGATTTAAAATTTTTGCTAACAGAAAAAGATAATTGGTATTTTGAGCATGAGATGGCGCTAGATATTTTATTAAATCATTTCAATACATTTAGTTTAGATAGCTTTGGGCTAAAGGCAATGAGCTCTGCTATAAATGCTGCAGGAGCTATTATTACCTATTTAACTGAAGATCTATTTTTAAATTTAGATCATATAAAAACTATTAAAGCTGAGAATTTATCATCATATATGATGATCGATTACGCAACTGAGAAAAACCTTCAAATTACTAGCACATCTACTTCAAATGAAAATAGCACTCTTTTAAATCTTTTAGATAAAACGAATACCGCTATGGGAGGAAGGTTAATAAAAAAATGGCTAAAACTTCCCTTAATAGATATTAATGAGATAAAAAAAAGACAAAACGCCGTTCAAGAGTTTTTAGATAATTTTGAAATAACTCTGAAAATCTCTACTTTTTTTGAATCTATCAAAGATTTACAAAGGCTTTTAATTAGAATAATAAATAAGAGCACGTCGCCAAGAGACTTGACGAGCTTAAGAGAATCTATTAGAAAAATCCCTGATATAAAAAACCTACTTAAAACCTTTAATCAAGATCTAATAAAAGAGAATGAAAAAGATCTAAAAGATATAAAAGATCTTTTAGATCTTTTGGATAATGCGCTTCAAGAGCTGCCCCCTATTAGACTATCTGATGGCAATGTCTTTAAAACAGGTTATAACAAAGAATTAGATGAGCTAAAACAAATTTCTGAAAACAGTTTTAGCTGGCTAAATAACTATCAAAAAGAGCTAAAAGAGACGACAAACATTAAAACTCTAAAAGTTAAATACAATAAAATCTTTGGGTATTTTATTGATGTTTCAAAAGCGCAAGCAGATAAAGTTCCAGAAGATTTTATAAGAAAACAAACGCTTGTTAATTCAGAGAGATTCATATCTGAAAAACTAAAAGTTTTTGAAGAAAAAATTCTATCTTCTGAAGGTAAAATTAAAGCTTTAGAAAACGATCTTTTTTTAGATCTAAGAGAAAAAGTTTTAAAATATTCATCTGATATAAAAAAGATATCTAAGTCTCTAGCCAATTTAGATGTTTTGATATCTTTTACAAAAACAGCAAAAGCTAAAAATTTTATAATGCCTGAGATAAATAACTCAAATGTATTAGATATCAAAGATGGTCGCCATCCAATTATTGAAGATGCCCTTCCTACTGGAGAGTTCATTGCAAACGATACTTTTTTAGATAATGAAAACAATCAGCTGTATTTAATTACAGGACCTAATATGGCAGGAAAATCGACCTACATTAGACAAGTAGCTATTTTGGTTATCATGGCGCAAATAGGATCTTTTATCCCAGCGAAAGAGGCAAGAATTGGTATTGTTGATAAAGTCTTTTCTAGAATTGGAGCGTCCGATGATTTAGCAAGAGGCCAGTCAACTTTCATGGTTGAAATGACAGAGACTGCAAATATTTTAAACAACACTACAAATAGATCTCTTATCATTTTAGATGAAATAGGAAGAGGCACATCTACTTATGATGGAATATCAATAGCCTGGGCTGTCATTGAGTATTTAATTAACACAAAAGATAAAAAAGCAAAAACTCTTTTTGCAACGCACTATTTTGAGCTAACAGAGCTTGAAAACACTTTAAAAGGAGTTACCAACTATAACATTGCTATAAAAGAAACAGGTACTGAAATAGTTTTTCTAAGAAAAATAATAAAAGGCTTTGCAGACAAAAGCTACGGGATACATGTAGCAAAACTAGCTAACATGCCTGATGTTGTCATAGATAAAGCAAAAAAGATTTTACATAATTTAGAGAAAAATGAAGCTAATGAAAATCCCGCTAAGATAAAAAAAACAAAAAGCAAAGATCAATTTATGCTCTTCGATATTAAAGATAAGTTAAATCAAAAAATTGAAAATATTATAAAAGAGATAAAAGAGATAGATACAGATAGACTAACTCCAATAGAGGCTCTTCAAAAGATCTACAGCTTAAAAAAGAAAATTGATTCGCAAAACTAAAGCTTTTTAAAAAAATAAAAATTGGTTTTTATGACATTTGACAAAAATCTTTTAGATAAAATGCCTGCAAAATATGGCGTTTACATCATGAAAGATTCTAATGATAGAGTTTTATATGTTGGAAAAGCCAAAAATTTAAAAAATAGAATAAAACAGTACTTTTTTGGTAAAGATACAAGAGTTAGTGTCTCATTTTTAGTTGATCAAATTTCTTCTATTGACACCATAATAGTTTCAAATGATAAAGAAGCTCTAATTTTAGAAAATACCCTCATAAAAAAACATCAACCGAAATACAACATTCTACTCAAAGATGATAAAACCTATGTAAGTATAATGATCAATACCTCTCACAAATGGCCAATGATCAAACTCGTTAGATTAAAAACTCAACCTAAAGATAAAAATCTATATTTTGGACCATATACAAACGTAAAAGCGGC
>JAAKFN010000074.1 GCA_011065045.1 Candidatus Anoxychlamydiales bacterium | reverse complement strand
TTTGCCGAATGGAGATTATATTTTCAGAGTTCGAGCAAAAGACAGTTCAGGAAATATAGATCCTACGCCAGCAGAAAGATCTCTTACCATTTCAATGGAACCCGAACCTGAGCCTGAACCAGAACCAGAATCGTGGACTTTTGCCATAATTACAGATCTACATATAGGAAGAGGCTATAATTATTATGAGTATCAATTAGATGATGAATATTACCTCACAGAACGATTAGGAAATGCGTTTCAAGAAATTTCTGAAAATAAGGACGAGAAGAATATTAAATTTGTAGTGGTTCTTGGAGATATCTCTGAACATGGAGATTCAATTGAACTTCTAAAAGCAAAAAATATTTTGGATAAACTAAATAATCCTGACGGTAATGAAAATACCGAAGATGGCATCCCCTACTTTCCAATTATCGGAAATCATGATGTTCAAACTAAGTCATTGCTAGAAGGAGGTGATTGGTCAAGCTTTAATTTAGTATTCAACGATTCGTTTTTTGAACAACAATTTCAACTACTTGGTATAGATAAATCAGAATGGAGTGATGATAATGATGAAGCAATAGAAGATAAATATGTGAATTACGCTTTTTCATATCGTGGATTTAATTTCATTTCTTTAGATTTTGTACAAGATGGGTCAAGTGCTGAATTATATGATGACACAAGAAATTGGTTAAGAAAGTACCTAGAAGATCCAAATTATCAAAATATTGTCCTTTTTTCCCACCATCCATTTATACACAATGAATTTCTAGCATTTGACTTTCTAGAGAAACCCAATTTAGAATCTATAAATGGTTGGGATAAAGTTAATGCAAGCTTTGCAGGACACATTCATGGCTATTATGATAAAGATAAATTATTTTCTCTTATAAATGAACCCGGATTATACAATCCTCTAGCTATACCATTCAGTCCAATTTTTATGAATGCAAACAAAAGATATCATGATACAATAAATAATATCCCAGTAATAACCACAGAAGCATTATTGGTAGGATCAAATGAAGAAATTGAAAAACGTATTATTAGAATAGTAGAAATTGAGGAGAATAAAATTAAAAATTATAATCAATTTTTAGGAACTGATAATGTATTAAATCCTTCTCTAAAAGTAGATGATCATAATGTGTTTAATCTACTTATGTCGGGAAAAAATTTTCGATATATAACTGTTGAATGCTATGCTTTTACGAGAGCCGTTTATAAACTCAAATATGAAATTATCTTCGAAAATACGATTAAAAAATCACCAATTATTATTGAAGATAATGAAGATACAGATGCTCTAGAATATGAAAAAATTGTTAAATTCGATCATGTAATTTATCTCCCATCTTTAGATGGTAATTCAATTAACGTAAATTTAACTGTTTACGGGTGGTCATCAAAAGAGTTAGAGGATCCAGATATAGTCGAACATATTAATATTACATATAATTTGCCGAATTTAATGCCTTTTCTTGGAATGAGTCCCGTGAATATGACCGTGATAGACCCTGAAGGAAGAATTATAAATGAAACAATCAATGAAATCCCGGATGCTAAATATCAATTAGTTGACATAGATAACGACGGTCATTTTGAAGACCTAATTGTTATTACAAACCCTATGGAGGGTAATTATATCTTGCGTTTAACTGGTATTGATATAGGGACATACACTATTTTATCAGGAACTTTTAGCCAAGAGGAACTTATAAAATTCAATGCAACTGATATCCCTATATCTATCAATGAATTACATCAATTTACCTTTAATTGGAATGCAATATCAGAAGGTGAAGAAGGTATAAGAATTCAGATTGATAGTGATGGTGACGGTAACTTCGATTATGATTTTTATTCAGACAGTGAATTTAACTATGATGAGTATTTGGAAGCTATAGAAGATGCTGAAAAATTTCCTCTCGCCATAATCATTATTGTAATTATATCAATTGTAGGGGGAATAGGAATAGTGACAGTTACAGCGGTTCTATTGCGTAAAAGAAAACGAATAAGTTAAGGATCTTCATCCGTATCCAAATCCGTATATCTAAAGGGCGATCATTGAGATTTATGGGAGGTAGTTCATTGAGATTTAGATCTTGTTCATTGAGATTTAGATCTTGCAATGAAGAAGTAGGGATTAATTCAAATGTAGAACTTATTACTCTACCATTTAACAATATCACAGATAAGCAGTTTGAATTTTTGGAGTTATTTTTCGAACCAAATTATTCACTCGAAGATTTTTTCTCTCAAAGATATAGTTTTAATGACCATCCTGTATTAGCAAAAATAAAAAAGTACAAGTCTTTAGAACAATTAAGAAAGACTCTAGAAGAAAGAAAAGGAAGTCCCCTAACTCGTGGATCGATCAATCTTTAGCATTTCCTGAATGTAGTTCAGAGATCTTCCCAACTGGTCAAGATGTATCACTATTAAAGGGTAAAATACAACGAAGAGATTGTAAAACCCTCATAAACTTTTTTTAATTGTTTAGATTATACAACTAGAATTTGAATTTTATCCCTTTCATTGCTCGTTTTTAAATAATCAAACCAAAATTAAAGTAAAATATTTATAGCCTTTTCTTTAAAAATATTCGAAATTTATAACATTTTTCAATAAAAATTATTATCTTCTCAGGTAGCTTTAATTCAAGGTTTAAAGTCTCATTAATAATTTCCAATCCAAGTAAAATTTAAATATCATAAATAATAACATGTAAATTATGGGCGAATCTGTCAAAGATATTATTATCAATAAGTTTAATGAAGGTTTTTATGAATCATTATTAATAATACATAATGATGAGGCTTTTTGGGATAAATTATATAAGGTGTATAAAAAAAAAAAGAATTTCGAAGAATTCTTTCTTAATGAAATAGAAATAATAAGCATATTCTTAAAGGCATTTAAGGAAAAATTCAGTGAATACTATTCAATTATAGAACCAAGAGGAATAGGGGGTTCGGGACTTATTATTAAAGTGTTTAATAAAAAGTTAAAAATTCATCGAGCATTAAAATTCCCCCGTCCTCAAAAAAGTAAGAAAGATAACAAATTCTTAATTGAATCATTGAAAACTGAAATGAAAATTCTAACAACAATTATCCATGAAAATATTATTTCGATTTACGATTTAGGAGAATTGAAAATATCACCAATATTAAAAAGATTTCCAGAATTAGAACAATTTCCATATTATATTATGGGTTATATAAAAGGGGGGATTGATTTAAGAGAATACATCGAGAATAAAGTCTCAAGCGAGGAATTGGAAGGTTTAACAAAAGAGATTGCTCTAATATTTTTTAAAATTTCAAATGCGATAGCCTTATTGCATAAAAAACAACTTCTTCATTTTGATATAAAACCTGAAAATATTTTAATTCAAGATGGAAACCCTTTCCTTTGTGATCTAGGATTTGCAAAAAAAAAGACTATAGAGAAAGAACATACAGTAATTGGTTTCACTTTGTATTATGCTCATCCAGATTTAAAACAGGGATTAAGACAAGGTAAGAGCCTAAGTAGAATTAAAAAAAAAATGGCACCTGCTGATTTTAAGTTTAAACATGATATTTACGCTCTTGGAAAGACTTTTCTAGAAATTTTATCTGTTATCTCCAAAAAATTATCCTTAATGGAATATGATTATAATTTTGCATATTTACATTTACTTGCATGTAGAATGCTAGATGGAAAAAATTTAAATGAAAATGACTACAAAATTGAAGAAAAAAGGGGATTTCCAGTATACAAAGAATACTGGGTTGATTTGGATGAAAATGATTTTACATGTTTAAAATATGAAGAAAAGATTGGAGAGAAAATAATTGAGCAAATTAAAATAGATTTAGAAAAACTTATATATAGAGATTTATATCTCAAAGAAATACCTGAATTGAGTGATAATTATCCAAATAGAATAAGAAGTTCATTATATTGTTCTGCACCCTTTAGTCTTAGGGTTAAGCATATCGTCGAGCATCCTGTATTTTCGCGGTTAGCTGAAGAGCATCAAATAACTCTTATTGATACGATATACCCAACGGCAACTCATACCCGGTTAGAACATTCAATTGGAGCCTTTAATAATTGTTGTTTATATGTCCAATCTTTGTATAATGATCCCTATAATCCTCTCTTTAAACAACTTATTAATATAAATGAGATTAAAATTTTAATATTAGCTAGTCTCTTCCATGACCTAGGTCAATACCCTTTTGCTCATTTATTTGAAGAACTTGGTTTATTTAAATCTCAGCTAAATCATAATAAAATAACTTTAGATTTTTTAGAAAATCCAGCTGAGGATAATAACGGGAAAACTCTTCAAGAATATTTAAAAGATGAGTGGGATGCAGATTTGGAAGAAATAAAAAAACTTCTTTCAAGAGCAGAAATTTCAAATGAAAAACGGGATCGAAATTTAAAACTTGATCTGTTATCCTCAATTATAAATGGAATTATTGATATAGATAAACTTGATTATTACCAAAGAGATACTCATAATTGCAATTTAAGTTATGGTTTAATGATTGATTCTCCTAGACTGATTCGTAATTTAACGGTAATAATTATTGAGGATGGTAATTCTAACAATACATTTACAATTGGGGTTTATAGAAGAGCTCAGGCAGCGGCAGAAACGCTAGCTTTTACAAGGTATTTATTATACCAGTCGGTTTATTGGCATCATACTGCTAGAGCATTTATATCGATGTTGAAAACTGTATTAATATCTTTAACCAACTCTTCTAAAGATTTCATTGAAGATTTTGAAGATTTCCTAGGGGTTAAGGAGAATCCAAAAAGAGTTAATGCTCTTCAAGTTTTAAAATTTATCAAAAAATTTATCCTAGGTGAAGATCATAATGATAAAAAAAATTTGCTTAAAATAATTGATATGATTATAAGACGTAATTATTACAAAAGAATTTTTACAATTAAATCAGAAAAGGAAGATAGTCAAATATCAGGATCAGAAATATTTTTGGAAGAATATCGAAGAAAAAAAACGGATGACTCTTTTCAGAAAAATCTAAGAGAGCAAATTCGTGCCAAGTTCAAAGAAAAAAATCAAACATACGTGAACAAAAAGATTATAAAAGAAGAACAAATAAAAAAAACTTTAACCATATTAAATCATCAATCAAGTTTAATATGCGATTATGTTGATCCAAAACTTGGAATTGAATCAAAAAATCAAACACTTAAAATAATACCTGAGCCAAAGTACTCATATAAAAATATTAAATATCATAATTCTGAAGTGTTTAAACAAGTTTATGGAAAATTAATAAACATTGTATCGAAAGGGAGAATCTTTTGCCATCCAGAAATAAGAGATACATTAATGCAAGTGCTGACATTAAACGATATAAATGACTGTATTAAAGATGCTTTGAAAGAAATTACCTAACTTTCATTAAAATTAATCTTAATTTCTGATCCCCAATTCTTAACTCCAAAATTTAAGATAATTAATTCCTCAAATCCTCAAGAGCGAACCACGGGGAAGGAGATGGGGTAACAGATCAACTATGCAATAATTCTTAGCCAATTGACTGAAATAAGTTAGAAAGTTTTTCCATTATACACGATGAACTTAGACAAATTGAGAGGTATCTAACTAGGTTGGGAACAAAATTAGAACCATATCCCTTGGTACCTTAAGAATTTTGTTTTTCATTTTCATTAAAATAAGATTTAAATAATAGCAGTAATAATTGAAACTTGACAAAAATCAAAATTGTGATCAATAAGTGACAAAGCAAAAATTTCTATCCCAAAAGAAAACTGTGTGTCAAAGTTTTTCTTTATCACCTGCTCTTAAAGAATGGATGCGAAGGTATGTCCGTGTAAAAAATAAAAAATTTCCGGATGAAGATCAGTTTAAAAGTGTATCGGCATTTATTTCTTCCTTACTAATTAAGGAAATGACACATAGCAAAAATAAGCTAAAATTAAGAGATTAATTTTTTTTCCATTTTCTGATATTTTTAACTAGACTCAATTTAAGAGTAATAACTTTCTGGTGTATCTTCCATTATTATTTTACCTCTATTAATTTTCAACATCCAAAAAGATTAAAAAAATTTTAATGTTATTTTATTCTCACGTTATACCCATATTTTTCTATCTTACCATTCGAAATCATCAATTCCAAAATCTCTTTCAAAAATTACTGAAAGATTTTCTAAAAACCTATCTACATTTGAAATATCTATCAATTCCGATTTTTCTATATATCTCTGTAAAAAATAGCTCTCAACCTTATTAAATAGATATTTTTTCATCTTTTCAATTACTGATTCATGTTCATTAAATTGAAGTAAAAAGCTATCAATCATTTCTGCAAATCCATCCATTAGAGAAGCTAAATCGTTTTTTTCTTTTCCTAATTCACTATTACGTTCCTTATTGAAATCTTCTAAAATTTCTCTTAAAACTTCTATTTGTTTATCTTCCATATTTTCTCACATCCATTGTTATTTTATTATTATGTAGAAATTAATAACCGTTATTTATAAATATATTAGGTTAGTTAGGAGAGTTCTATCTTTATTTTTCCCAAGATAATTAATTTCATAAGTTTTTTTTTGGTTTTGGTTTAAAAACTCCTATTGATAAATAATATATGCTTGATAGATTAAAGGCAAGTTTTTTAGGAAGTATCAAGAGTCTTTTTCTTATAAATATAATCATTGTAATCGCTGTGCTAGACAGTTAGATATAAAAAATGATGAAGAAATTGTATGTGACCTATGCGGAGAAACTTATTGCCCAAGGTGTGTAGGAAAACATCAAGTTTATTGTCATGCTTAACTAAAAAAAAAGAAAAGGATTTGATTAGAGCTCTACATTAATAGAATAATTACGTCATAATTCTGTTATAATCAGATCATAATCGGTTTTATTCATCTTGGCCATTAATATTGAGAATTCTATTTCAAACGTGTTCCATCTAATGGGCATGTTGTTCTGTTATAAGCGTGGGATTTGCATATAAAATGGTCTTTTTCACATGTCTTCCCGCCATAAACATCCTTCTCCTCCCCACAAGCAGCGCACTTTCTTTTAACCATCCTTTCACTACATCTTTTTACCCGATAAATTTCTTTTAAAACTTATTCAATTAGAATAATAATAAATTTATAAATAAATGTTTCTGAATCCTTACAAACCAAAAGCAACTGAAGTTTTCTAGATCGGTTCTAAAAAAATATGTAACTCATTCTAAAGAAAAAGTAACTTGAGAGGAAGTAAATTTCACGGGTATCTTTAATGTCAAACAACACTCACCCGACAAAAATAACTTGGCTCTCTAAGGCGAATGGAAAGGTTTATCTTCGTTTAATCCTTATTTTATTTAATGCCAGCAAAACCTTCTGAAATTAAAAAAGCTACAATCCACACCTATTGGGATTCTAAAGAAGGATTGGTTTGTCCCTTATGTGCTTCGCAACTTCAACATGAATTTAATAATGGAGGCAGGAAAATTATTACTTTAAAGGGTCCTGTATGGGTGGTGACTAATTATTATAGTTGTGTTAACCTTAAATGTGAAATGCATGAAGCATTTCCGGCAGCATATCATTCTGCCATGCAAAGGAAGAGATTTTCCTTGGAAGTATGGGCAAAAGTGATACAACATCATTTCAAGCATCATCTTAATTATTCCACGACCGTTGATCTCATGTGGGACGATTGGGACGTGTCAATTTCGAGGAACACGGTGAGAAGTATCTGTGAATTTTTTGAAATGGCAGGAAAGCAATATACGGATCAAAAAGTCCTAAAAGAGGTCCAATCAAGTGGGAGGATCGTTTTATCGCTTGATGGAGCCCAGCCAGTTAAGAACGAGCCTTCTCTTTGGGTCTTTTCTGATCGCCTTACGGGAAACGTGCTTCTTGCAAGGAACTTAGAATCTGCTCCCGCATCTACATTATGTTCTATATTTCAAGAAATCGAAATGCTCTACAGCGCTCCTATCGTGGCCATCATTTCCGACAAGCAAAAAAGCATTGTAAATAGTGTCAAGCAATTTAAACCAGATATCCCTCATGCGTATTGCCAATACCACTTTCTTAACCACATCGCCGAGCCTATTGCTTCAAAAGATTCACATCTTAAGAAAATTCTTCGGAAATTCGTAAAACAACTCTCAATTATCCAAAATAGTAAACATGCCGATTCTAACGGACTATACAAGTTGTTTCATCCCATTAGC
>JAAKFN010000073.1 GCA_011065045.1 Candidatus Anoxychlamydiales bacterium | reverse complement strand
TTGTCTCATTGACACACCTAACTCAACTGAAACCATCTTAAAAAACAAATACATTTCTTCAGGCAAATCTATTGTTAAACGAGATAACTTTTTCATAACACCCCTCTCATATCTCAAACTTCTTTTTGAAAATACATTAAGAATTCCCCCGTTTTTTCTTACTATTATATCTACATTTAGAACACTTGGTTCCTCTATTAAATGTTTTATAAGTTGAATATCCCATTATAAATAAAGTGATCCCAATTATTAAAATAACTAAAAATTTATCAATCATAAAAAAATCCTCATATAAAAATCGAGCCTATTTGATATGCAAATAGAGAAACAATGTACGCTAAAATAGTTAAATACCCCAGCTGAAAAAATGCCCATTTGTGAGAGCCGGTCTCTTTTCTTGTAATCGCAATAGTTGCTATACAAGGAGTAGATATTAATACAAAAAGCATAATTGAATAAGCTTGAAGAGCTGAATAATCATTTTTCAAAGAGTTTTGCAAACTTTTAGTATCATCTGCATCTTTCACAGCATAAATAACACCTATTTGCGATATAAACACCTCTTTAGCAGCAAAAGAACCAATTAGAGCAGTGTTTACCTTCCAATCAAAACCAAGAGGCTTAAAGACAGGCGTCATGGCTTTTCCGATTTTTCCCATATAAGACTCTGATATATCTTTTGATTTTATTGGAAACGTTGAAAGAGCCCAAAATATTATTGAAAATCCAAGGATCACAGTCCCCGCCTTTTTCAAGTACTCTTTTGTTTTATCCCACATATGAATAAGAGTTGTAAAAATAGATGGTACTTTATAAGAAGGCAGTTCCATAACAAAGGAAAAAGGTTTACCTTTAAAAAGCGTGATTTTGAATATTTTTATAACAACAATTGCCAAAACAAGTCCAACTAAGTACAAAGAAAATAAAGCAAGGGGTTGATAAGCCTTTGGAAAAAACGCTGGAATTAAAAGAGCGAAGATAGTGAGTTTTGCGCTGCAAGCAACTAGAGGAATTGCTAAAATAGTAATTATCCGATCTTTTTTGCTCTCCATAAATCTCGTTGCCATAATCGCTGGAACAGAGCAACCAAAACCAATTAACATTGGAATAAAGCTTTTTCCGTGAAGACCTATTTTATGCATGAGTCTGTCTAATATAAATGCAGCTCTTGCCATATAACCTGAATCTTCTAAAATAGAAATACAAAAAAACAGCATTACTATATTTGGCATAAAGACAACTACAGACCCAATTCCTGCTACTACTCCATCTATAATTAAAGATCTAAAAAGTGGTAAAATAGCTTGAGGCCATAGATTTGAGATTGAAGATGTAACAAATTTAAAAATAGTTTCTATCCAAGCTGTAGGATATGCGCCAAGTGTAAACGTAAATTGAAACGTCAAATACATAAATAGTAAAAAGATAGGAAAGCCAAAAATTCTATGAGTTAAAATCTCATCTATTTTATCAGATCTATTTTTTTTAAATTTTTCTTTTCTTTGATATATCCTTGTTAAAATTGATCTTATAAAGTCATGTCTTTGATTAGAAAAAACAATCTCTAAATCCTCTTTGTATTTTTTTTCTAAAATATCTTTCATTTGAGATACTTTTTTTATAACTAAAGGTGAATCGATTTTTTTTTGAATATGTTTATCTTGCTGCAAAAGTTTTATTGCAAAGAGTCTTGTTGAACTTATATCCATCTTATCAATAAAAAGTTTTTCAACATTTTTAATCTCTTTTTCTAAAAGAGAATCAAATTTAATCTTTGCGCCAAAAGATTTTTTGCTAAGAGATACTGAAATAGCTTTATCTATTAAAGTGTCTATTCCCTTTTTCTTATTGGCAATAAGAGTTGTGATTTCAATTTCTAAAATATTTTCTAAAAATTTAGTATCTATTTTCAAATCTCTTTTTTTTGCAATATCAATCATATTTAGACCTAATAATACAGGCCGTCCAAGCTCGAGCAGCTGAGTTGTTAAAAATAGAGATTTTTCTAAATTAGAGGCATCTACAATATTTATTATTACATCAGGTTTTTCATCTAAAATAAAATTTTTAGCAATTTTTTCATCTTCTGAGTGGGAACTAAGAGAATAAATCCCCGGAAGATCTATAATCTCAAGCGTTATATCATCTATTTTTTTTAATCCAGATTTTTTCTCTACTGTAACGCCTGGATAATTAGCTATTTTTTGCCTAAATCCGGTTAGATGATTGAAAATAGTAGTTTTGCCTGTATTTGGATTGCCGATTAAAGCAATTTTGATGTTTTTGCTCATATGACTTCTATATTATTAGCTAAGTCTCTTCCTAAGATTATTCTATTCTCTCCCGCAGCTAAAATAATAGCTCCTACAAAATCATTTTTTAACATGACGATTTCTGTATTAATACTAAGACCTAATGATATAAGTTTTATTTTTATATCTTTTTCTTCTAAAATTTTAATTATTTTAGCTTTTGTTCCCTTCCTTAATTTACTTAATGTCATAATAAACCAAATTTAAAAATAAATGAAATTATAAGCAAATATGACATTTTATTATAGATTTTTAAAAAAAATAATTTTTTTTATCAAAAAAATTGTTAGCATACAATTTTGGATACGGAGGTAAAAAAAATGTTTCGTCAAGGAATCGTTAAATGGTACGACCCAGCTAAGCACTTCGGCTTTATAACAGAAGATGGTGAAGGAAATGAGGATCTCTTTTTTCATAAATCAAATATTTTAACTGAAGATTTAGCCCTAGAAAAAGGCCAAAGAGTTGAGTTTGATGTGAAAAAAAGTGAAAAAGGCTTAGAAGCTACAGATATAAAACCACTAACAGAATAAAAAATATGGCTGAGCTTTTCTCTTTTTTAAAAATGCCAACGCATCTCCACTTTTTAGTTTTTGTAGGTCTTTTGTTTTTGATCTCTCAAGTATCTGGTAGAATAGCTAGCTTTTTTAGATCTCCACATATCGTTGGGTACCTTTTAGCTGGTATTATTTTTGGACCGTCCTTGCTTGGTTTATTTGATCATAAGCTTATAACTAAAGATTTATCTATAATAACAGACATCACACTCTCAATAATCGCTTTTTCAATTGGAGGATCTCTAAGGTTTAGTATCTTAAAGAAATTTAAATCCTCTATTTTATGGATAACTTTTTTGCAAGCCTTAGGTTCTTTTATAGTTGTATTTTTACTTACACTGTTTTTAATGCCTAAAATTATATCAACTGTTGAATCTCAAAATGGCTTTCAACGAACATATCTTCCCATCGCTTTAATTTTAGGTGCGATCTCACTCGCTACTGCTCCAGCTCCAATACTTAGTATTTTACATGAATATAAAGCTAAAAAAGGATCTTTCACTAATGTCTTACTTGGTATTATCACTATAGATGACGCAATAGCTTTAATTTTTTACTCTTTTGCGATGGTGGTCTCTAGAAGTTTAATTGCCGGAGATAAGTTAGATTTAACAATCGCTATTTTCGAACCTTTAACTTCAATTTTCTTTGCTGTTGCTCTAGGTCTTTTAATGGGACTTTTTTTGAAATTGATATTAAAGTTCTTTAAGCCCAAGGACATACTCTTGGGAATTATAACAGGCGCTGTACTTTTAACAGGAGGACTTGCCATTACAATTGGGATATCTCCTCTTTTAGCTAATATGATGCTCGGGCTTTTCGTCGCTAATTTCATTGAACATGAGAAAGCTGATGAATCTTTCGAGGTTGTTGAATCTATAGAAGAGCCGATTTTTGGAATTTTCTTTCTAATTGCTGGCGCTCAATTAGATATAAGCTTTTTATCAAAGGGGATTCTTTTAACAGGTATCTTACTTATATCTAGATTTATAGGAAAATATTTCGGAGCATATTTAGGTGCTGAAATTAGCAAATCATCTCCTGTCATGAAAAAGTATTTAGGATTATCTCTTCTTCCAACTGCCGGAATAACAATTGGTCTAGTTTTAGAAGCAGATTTCATTTTTTCCAAAACCATCCCATTTTTAAGTGACTTAATGGTTAATGCTATTATAGGCGCAACCCTCATAAATGAGCTGATCTCACCCTACCTTGTTAGGTTTTCTTTAAAAAAGGCAAAAGAGATTTAAGCCCAAGTTACTACCCTTTAGATTTTTAAATTTTTTTTATTTTTTTATAGACGAACCCCCTCAAAACCAGCTAATATATAAGTAGGGACAAACAAAAAAGGAAGAGTATATGGCAGCTCCATCACCTAAAGAGGATAACTCAAAAGAGACACTTAATAATCAACTATCTAAGTTAGAGAGTGAAGTTCGTTGGTGTACGCAACATCCAAATGATGTCTCAGACATTGAGATGCAACAACTTAAAGAGTCAGTAGACGAACTAAACAATAGATGCAAAACATTTGGTGGTCAATTTTACAAGGATTTTCAAAATTTCAGAAAAGATTTTGATTATATGGCTGACCATCCAAACGAAATAAAAACCGGTGATTTTCAAAAGTTTGAAGATATGATTCAACAGCTTTTGAGAGATTTAAAATAAATATAAAATAAAAAAAAAGGAGATATTTTTATGGCAGCTCCAGCACCAAAAAGAGAATATAATCAAAATGCTAAAAATCAATTAAACAGTCTTAGAAATAAACTAAATAATTGGAAAAATAAACAAAATCAATTTTCTGACGTAGAAGCGCAGCAAATCAGAGAAATTATGAATAACGTAAACAAAGACTGTAATCAAATTAGCGGACCATTTTCTAAAGATTGGAATAGTTTCAGAAAAAATTTAGATAGCAAATTAAATAATCCAAAAAAAATGGAAAGTAACGATTTCAAAAACTTTAATAACCAAATCCAACAACTCATGAAAGATTTAAAATAAAGAGAGGTAATTATGGCTGTAGAGCCCTCAATTCCAGATTATAAAAGAAATTTAATCAATAATCTTGAAGAGCTTAAAAGTGAGTTTAAGTGGTGCGTTGATAACCCTCAAAATGTAACTCCAAGAAAAATTGAAGATTTTAAAAGAGGCGTTAAAAACTTAAAATATTTTACTCAAGACAAAATAACTGACAAATCATTTATAAGAGATCTTGAGAGATTCGATATTTTAATATCAAGACTACCTAAGACACTTAGCGATTTAGAAAAAGCTCAAATAGATCACGTTTTTGAAAGAATAGAAAATTTGATTAATGATTTAGGTTAAAAGAAAAATTATGCAAGAAAAAGCTTTTGATGACGAATTTTTATCAGAAAAACTATCTCTCGAAGATGCTATATCCAAAATCGAGTTTGAACTAAATAGCGCTTTAGAAGATTTTGAAAAAGTCAGTATAGATAAATTAAACGAGATCAACGACTTAATAAACGATATGGAAAACACCTCTAAAATTTATCATGGGCAGTTTTTAAAAGATTATATGAAATTCAAAATGGATTTTAACTTTTTTGTCTCAACTTATGAAGAGGTAAAAAGATTTAAAGTAGAGACTGCCCTAGAAGACTTTTTAAATACCTTAGAGATATTAAAAAAAGATCTTCTAGAATAGTTTTTGCTATTTTGCAGCTTTTGAGTATTTCTCTAAAAGAGCTGGCACCGCATCTGATGTTACTTTTGCATGAATATCATCGCCTATTTTAACAACCGGCGCCATTGCACACATCCCTAAACATCTAGTGTTCATCAAGGTAAACTGATTATCTGTTGTTGTTTGTCCAAGCTCAATACCTAGCTCCTCTTTAAATTTTTTAATTACTTTTTCAGCTCCTTTAACAAAACATGCAGTACCCAAACATACAGAAATTACTATTTTACCCTTGGGTTTTAGATGAAAAAGATGATAAAAAGAGGCAACTCCAGATACTTTAGCTGCAGGGATATCCATTAAATAAGCAACTGCTTGAAGATTTTCTTTTGATAAATATCCATATTTTTCCTGGACTTTATGTAAAACCGCTATTAAAAAAGATTTAGGATGATCTTTTTTCATGCACTCATCTATATAATCTGCAATATCCTTTTCCAATCTCTTCTGAGCGTTTGCTAAAACTTCTTCTCTTGGGCTTATTTTACTATTCATTATATCCCCCTCGGCAATCTTACCTGATACTGGGTGTGTAATACTTTATGAGCTAGATCTGAGCCCGGCTCACCTAAAAACTCTTTATAGATAGTTTTTATTGATTCATTTTCATTAGCTATTCTGTGTTTTTTCTTAGAGTCTATATCATATAAAGCTTTAGCACGCAGAGCGAAGAGTTTTTTATCTAAAGTATCATAGCCTTTTGGAGGATAGGGCTGACCTCCTCCTCCTATACAACCACCTGGACAAGCCATAATTTCAACAAGATGAAACTGTTTTTCTTTATTAACAATTTTTTCTAATATTGATTTAGCATTTGTAAGACCATTTGCTACAGCTACATTTAATTTAAGACCATCTATTTCAACAACGCTCTCTCTTAAGCCTTCAACGGCTCTTACATCTTTAAATTCAATTTTATCTAATTTTCTTTTAGTGATCGTTTCAAAAGCGCATCTAAGAGCAGCTTCCATTACTCCACCTGTTGCTCCAAAGATATCTCCCCCTCCAGTTGATTCTCCTAAGGGATTATCAAATTCAGAGTCTTGAAGCTTTTTAAACTGAATACCATAGCTTTTGATCATCCAATTTAACTCTCTTGTAGTTAAAACAGCATCGGTTAGAGGATTTCCATCTAAAATATGCTCTGGTCTTTCTATCTCAAATTTTTTAGCAACACATGGCATTACAGCTACCATAAAAATATCTTTTGGATCTCTACCGATTTTTTTTGCAAAATAGGTTTTAGTGAGCGCTGATACCATCTGCATAGGAGATCTACATGTAGAAGCATTAGGAATAAGCTCTGGATAAAATTTTTCCATATAGTTTACCCAACCAGGAGAACATGAAGTTAGAAGTGGTAGATTCTCTTTTGCATTTAACCTTCTAATTAGTTCGTTAGACTCTTCAATGATCGTCATATCAGCACCAAAATTGGTATCAAAAACCATATCAAATCCAAGTTTTTTTAGAGCTGTTACCATCTTTCCTGTAACCTGGGTTCCCGGCTCATACCCAAACCCTTCTCCCATAGCCGCTCTAATCGATGGCGCTGTTTGAGCTATAACTAGTTTGCTTGGATCATTTAAAGCTTCCCAGACTCTATCTGTATGTCTTTTTTCTAAAAAAGCAGCGGTTGGGCAAGCGTTTATACATTGACCACATTGAATACAGACTGAATCATCCATATTACTTCCATCAAATGGCATTACAACTGTATCGAAACCTCTGCCATGTTGAGATAAATTATTGACTCCTTGAACCTCAGCACAAACCCTTACACATCTTGCACAAAGTATACATTTTTCAGCATCTCTTACAACTGATCTAGAAGAATCATCAATTTTATGTTTTTTTCTTTTTCCTTCAAAAAGTCTCTCTCTTACCCCTAATGAATATGCTAAATTTTGAAGCTCACAATTTCCATCTCTTTCACAAGTCTGACACTCTTTTGGGTGATTGTCTAAAATAAGTTCGATTATATCTCTTCTTGCTTGTCTAATGTCTGGAGAGTTTGTTAAAACCTCCATTCCCTCTTCTACTTTATGAGAACATGAAGTTAAAAAATAATCATAACCTTTAATTTGAACTATACATACCCTGCAAGAACCTTCCAAACTAAGTTGTGGATGATAACAAAGCCGAGGAATTCTAACTCCCATGTTTTCGGCAGCTCGCATAACGCTAGTTCCTTCATCAACTCTTACTTTTTCTCCATCGATAGTTAAACTTATCTGTTTTTTTTGATTCATATAAAATTTCCTAAATTAAGATCTTATTACAGCTTCATATGGGCATACATCAAAACAAGCATTGCATTTTATGCAACCTTCTTGATCTATTACATGTGTTTTACCAGCCTCTCCTGAAATCACACTAACCGGACAGTTTTGAGCACATAGCCCACAACCAACACATTTCTTAGCATCTATTTCATAATGAGAATAACTTGTCATATTTTTCTCCTATAATCTTTTAATTGCACCAAAGCGGCAAACCTCGAAACATTTACCGCATTTAATACATAAACTTTGATCGATATGATGCACCTTTTTAACTTCACCAGCTATACATTGAACTGGGCAGTTTTTTGCACAAGCTGTGCAACCCACACACTTCTCGGGGTCTACTTCATAACGAATTAAAGATGAGCATACTTTAGCAGTGCATTTTTTATCTTTGATATGCGAGATATATTCATCTTCATAATATTTAAAAGTACTTAGAACTGGATTAG
>JAAKFN010000072.1 GCA_011065045.1 Candidatus Anoxychlamydiales bacterium | reverse complement strand
ATATTTCGTCTTTATATAAAGATGTAATATTTGATAGGGCAGCTGAAATAGGTTCGTCTGTTGCAGGAACATCTGAAAATGCCATTCTTTTAGAAAACATCATAAAAGATCCAACGTCGCAAATGTCAAAAAACATGGTGTTTACTTTAGTTCATGGTATTTTAGATTTCACAAAGGTTTTTGGAGAATCATCTCCTATTACAAGTAGATATTTTGCATCATTTACGCAAGGACATTTTGATAATCCCAAAAGTGCTATTCAATCACTCATTGATACACTTGGTAGATATAGAACTGAAATCACTTTAGAAAAATCGAATATTACAAAAGCCCAAAAAGATCAAAAGTTTGTATCAGATGAAATTAGACAAAAGCAATATTTACTAGATAAAAGACAAACTTCATTGATTAGTGCAGAAAATATTTTAAAAAATAATATTACTAAATTTTCGAAATCGCAAAAACCTTTTAATTATAATGATCTCTATCAATCTTTAGATTCAGCATTCAAAAAAGATTCCTCTAATTTATTGAAGATTGATTTAAAGTCTAACAATCCATTTATAAGCCAGTTGATTGTAGATTTCTCAAATAATAAAGTGTTTTTGACACTTCATAGAGATATAGTACGCTTTGAAGAGACTGTAAAAACTGAGAAAAAAGATTCTTTTGATCAGTTAATAATCAATGAAATAGCACGGCTCTCTACAAAAACTGATGAAAAAATCATGAGTGAAAAAGATGAATTTAGCATCAATTTACATGCGTTAGAGAACACCTCTAGTTATTTAGTATTAAATTTAAATGAGATAGCTAAAGTTGAATCAAACCAAATTTTAAACACAATTTTAAATGACTGGAACCCAAAACATCCTGATTTAGATCGCGAGTCACTTCCTGTTTATGATTTTGAAACATATCAAAAATTACCTAAAGAGCAACAAGAGTTTTGTTTAGTTGTATATGTTCCAACTCTAATATCAAATCAAACGCCTGTTAGCATGAGAGCTAATTCTATTTATGTGATAGCTAAGGGCCTCGATAAAATCCTTCAAAAATATCAATCCTATGAAAATACTGAAGATGCAAAAATCTTTTTCAAAGATTTTAATAAGTTAAAATCTATCCTCACCCAAAATGGATATCTAGGATTTCCGGGATCATTACTTTCTAAAACATCTGGATTTTCAAATGCTTTTATTTTTGAAAAAGATGATTATTACCAAACTATTTTGAAAGCAACTAGAGAAAATTTTGAGGTTCATGGTTCTAAAAAATATGCAACTTTAGAATTTTCAAATTTAGGACAAAGAGTAATAACTCTGAACAAAATAGAGACTTCAATCCAAGAAGATTTACTTAAATGGAAAGATGATTACAATGCATCTCAAATAAGTTTAGATCCATCTGTTAAATATGACTATGCACCACCTACTAAAAACCCACTTTTTAGTAATCTTTATTTAAGTTTTAAAAAGTATTTTAGAGGAGATGAAAGAAAGATCTTAAATTGGGGTCTTGATCTATCTGGCGGAAAAACCGTACAAATCGAGCTAAGAGATCAAAGCAACCATTTAGTAAAAGATGAAGCAGCTCTAAAGCAAGGGGTAAACGAGCTTTATAATCGCGTTAATAAAATGGGAGTATCAGAAGTAAATATAAGAACTATTGATTCAAATATAGTTTTAGATTTCCCATCAGCTCAAGCTCTTTCAGCAAAAGAGCTTATAAAAGCATCATCTATGTCTTTTCAGATTGTTAACGAAAAGTATAGTTTAAATAACCCAAATCTTTCTGAGCATGTAAACAAATTTTTGCAAGAGGTATATAACGAAGCTGTAGTTACAAATAAAAAAGATATTAAAGGCATAAATGCTATTGCATTTAGGCATTTATATGGTAAGTCTCTCTCAACAGAGGCAGTTGAACCTATTAGTGAATCTGCTAAAATTTTATATGAAAACGGTCTTAGAATAGCCTCTTCAGATTCAGAAATTACATCTGCATTTAACGATACTCTTTCAAAAATTTCTATGTTTAAAGGATCTGATGCATCTTCTTGGAGTGGACAGACAAATCCACTTCTCATAGTTTTTAATAACTATGCTTTAGAGGGTTCTAACTTAGCAAATATCAGATCATCATATGATCCTGCGCAAGGAAACTTTTTAACTTTTGAAGTAAAGGGTGCGTATACAAATAAAGAGGGTGTAAAAGTAAATCCAAGAGAGGAAGTACATACATGGACCTCTCAATTTTCTAAAGATAAAATATCGGGCACACCACTTGAGAACTTTTCAAAAGGACAAGGTTGGAGAATGGCCGTTATCTTAAATGACTACATAATTTCAGCACCAACGCTGCATGTAGATTTCAAAGATAGCGCACAGATAACTGGCAGTTTTTCTCTAAGAGAGGTAAATCAATTAGTAGCTGATTTAAAAGCAGGCTCGCTCAGTTTTACACCTCACATCTTATCTGAAAAAAATGTTTCTGCAGAGCTCGGATCTAAAGAGAGAGTAAAAGGAATAGTTGCAACTTTTGCAGCTTTAGCTTTAGTTATAATGGCTATGGTATACTACTATAAATTTGCAGGTCTCGTTGCATCTATTGCTGTAATATTTAATCTTTTAATAATGTGGGCAACACTTCAAAACCTCCATGCAACGCTATCATTAGCATCAATAGCTGGTATTATTTTAACAGTTGGAATGGCAGTTGATGCAAATGTCTTGGTATTTGAAAGGATAAAAGAAGAATTTGCAATATCGAAGAGGATAGCCTCTGCTATTCAAAACGGATACAAAAAGGCATTTAGTGCAATTCTAGATTCCAATTTAACGACAATACTAGCAGCTCTCATATTACTAAATTTTGATTCTGGTCCGATTAAAGGATTTGCTTTAACTTTGATAATAGGTATAGCCTCTTCAATGTTTACAGCACTTTTCATGACCAAATATTTTTTCACAAAATGGGCTCAAAATCCAAAGCATACTAAACTTAATATGTTAGATTTTGTAAAAATCAAAAACTTTAATTTCTCAAAATATTCAAAATACGTCTTTATGTTATCTGGCTTGATAATCCTTGTTGGAGCATACACATTTTCTATTCAGAAAAAATCTGTATTTGGAATGGACTTTACAGGCGGATTTGCTTTATCAGTTGAGATCGATAAAACAAAAGTTAAAGACTATAGAACCACAGTTGAGAAAGCCTTTCTAAAAACAGGGATTTCATCTAAAGAGATTCAAGTAAGAGAGCTGACACCTTCTAATAACTTAAGGCTTCTTTTCTCTGCTTCTATGGATCAAAAAGGGAAACCTTTTTATACAATGCCCTATGAGATTGATGCTTTAGACACAACATATAAATATCAGACTAACCCGAGAATAGTATGGGTAGTAGATGCTTTAAAAGAAAATGGCATTAATATAAGTCCAAGATCATTAGAAAAGCTAGATCAAAACTGGACACTTATGAGTGGTCAGATGTCAGATTCCATGAAAAACAATGCTATTTGGGGACTTTCTTTAGCTCTAATTGCGATCTTAGGATACATAACGTTTAGGTTTGAGTTTAAGTTTGCGTTTAGTGCGATGATATGTTTGATACATGATATCGTAGTAACCCTTGGTTTAATTGGTATACTTCATATTTTAGGTGTCCCTGTGCAGATTGATCTTCATACTGTTGCAGCATTAATGACAATAATTGGATATTCTTTAAATGATACGATAGTTATTTTCGATCGTATTCGTGAAGATTTAAAACACATGAAAAAACACACATTTAAAGAAATTATTAATCACGCATTAAATCACACACTTTCTAGAACAACGATAACATCAGCAACTACAATTATAGCACTTTTAGCTTTAGTACTTTTGGGAGGCTCAACAATATTTAGTTTTGCACTAGTTATGACGATTGGAGTTATTTTTGGAACTCTATCATCAATATTTATAGCAGCTCCTTTAATGTTGCTATTCCATAAACTTGAAGTGAAAAGATCACTTACATTAAAAAATTCAGAAAAATGATTTATATGCAAAAAAAAAAATATAATTTATAAAAGAGATTTTAATCGATATGTAATAGTAACGTAATTTTTTAATAAAAGGAAATTGGCTCTTTATGGTGCCTTCAAAGATACCACCAACATGGGTTTTACCTAAAAAAGATCCCGAATGGTTAAATAAAATTGTTAAAGAGTTCAGTATTCACCCAGTTACTGCTCAAGTATTTGTATCTAGAGGATTTACTACTTTAGAAGAGATTCACAATTTTTTATATGCAACACTTCCTCAGCTTCACGATCCATCTTTATTTAAAGATATGGACAAGGCTGTAAATAGAGTTATCAAAGCTCTAAAAAATAAAGAGGGCATCTTAATTTATGGTGATAATGATGTCGATGGCATGACAGCAACAGCTCTTCTCGTTGAGTTTTTCACGAGCATCGATGCTAAGGTATTTTTTTATATTCCGGAGAGCTCATCACATAAAAGAAGCATAATTAGTGACGCTCTTCAATATGCTTTAAAAAACTCTTGTTCTTTAATAATTTCTGTAGATTGTGGAATTACAGCTGCAAAAGAGATTGAGCATGTTTTTGAGCACAATATAGATGTTATAATTACAGATCATCATGAACCCACCTCTAAAATCCCAAACTGCATAGCAACTTTAAATCCAAAACTTGTAAACAGCACATATCCTAATAGAGATATTACAGGTGTTGGCGTTGCGTTTAAATTAGCACATGCATTAACAAATCATCTTATTGAAACTGCGGCAATTGACTACATTGATCTTAAAAGTTATCTAGATTTAGTCGCACTCGGTACGATCTCTGATATGGGAGCTTTGATTGGAGAGAACCGAATACTTGTAAAGTATGGACTTCAAGAGCTTCAACACACAAAAAGGATTGGGCTCACAAAACTATTCGAAGTTTGCGATCTTACTCCAGAAAATCTAACTCCAATGGATATAGCATCTAAAATAGCTCCTAGATTAAATAGTATCGGCAGAATTGCAGATGCTAAAAAGGGAGTTGAACTTCTGCTTATTCGCGATGCAAAGCAAGCTGAAGATCTAGCAAAAGAGCTAGAGATCTATAATATAGAAAGACAAAAAATTGAAAGAAAAGCCTCTGCTGAAATTGAAAAGTACATGACGGATCATCCGGAGATTTTAGATGACAAAGCGATAGTTTTGCATTCGGATAAATGGCATCCGGGAATTATTCCAATAATAACAGCTAGAATAACAAAACAATACAATCGCCCAACTCTTATAATAGCTATAGAAAAAGGAGTAGGAAAAGGCTCGATTAGAACGATCTCTCAATTTCCTTTGCTTACTGTTTTAAAAGAGAACGAAAAACTACTTGTTAACTTTGGCGGTCATGATTTTGCAGCTGGACTCACTATAAAAGAAGAGAACATTGAAGAGCTAAAACAAAATTTCATAAAATCTGCAAATGAGAAACTTCAAGATTTAGATATCATCTCAAAGATGTATTTAGATGCTCACACAAACTTTGATGATTTAACATTTGATTTTATGGAATCCGTTAAACTATTAGAGCCTTTTGGTAATGAAAATCCCCCTCCTTTGTTATATTGTGAAGCCAAACAAATCTGGACACCTAAGATTGTTGGTAAAATCCATTTAAAGATGTATTTAGAGCAAAAAGATAGAATGTTAGAGGGCATTGGTTTTAATATGGCTTATAGAAAACCGGCTCTTAAAAGAAAAAACCTAAATTTAGACGTAGTATTTACACCTCATATAAATGTCTTTTTAGATAAAGCATCTATTCAACTTCAGATAAAAGATTTTAAAGTTAAAGAATCTCCTTCTAAAATAGACAAAAAAAAAGAGCCTAAAAAAGGCTCTTCTAAATTAAAAGATTAGTTTTTCGATTTATAAGAAAATATAAAACATTCTCTAAATAGTGCACATTTGTTGAGACTTGATTGAGAAAAAAAGCATTTAAAACTTTTTTCTGCAAACATTCTATTGCTAAATATTTGGATAAGAAGGTATACATATATTAAAAAGTGCGGACCATTTTATCCAATGAATAATCAGATTACAAAAGCAAAAAAGATTTTTAATAAAAATCATGGAATTTTAAGAACCTGTCGAGCCATTGAATTAGGCATTCATCCAAGAACACTATATTCCATGGAAAAGAAGAATATAATAGAAAAAATGAGCCTAGGAGTTTGGCGTTTAATTGATCACATTCCAGAAAATTTAGATTTAGTAACAGTCGCTCTAGCTATTCCTAAGGGCGTAATTTGCTTAATTTCGGCATTATCATATTATGATCTAACAACACAAATTCCAAGAAAAATAGATATAGCTCTTTTACGTAATAGTAAAAAACCAACTCTGAATTATCCCCCAATCAGAATCCTTTATTTTTCTAAAAAGATGTTTGAAATTGGTATTAAAAAATATAAGATTGATAATGTTGAAATCAAAATATTCTCACGAGAAAAAACCATTGTTGATTGTTTCAGATTAAGAAATAAAATTGGTCTAGATGTTGCTATCGAAGCTTTAAAATTCTATTTGCGAGATGATAAATCGAATATAAAGCATTTACTTCATTTAGCAAAGCATTGTCGAATTTTCAATATTATCAAACCTTATATTGAGGGAATTGTTCATGAATAATGCTAAAGAAATCAGACAAAAACTAATAAATTTCGCAAGAAAAATCAATAGACCCACAGAAGAGGCTTTACAATACTATGCAATGGAAAGATTTTTATATCGATTATCAATTTCTAAATATGCAAATAAATTTTTTCTCAAAGGCGGCTTAATGTTCAAAGCATGGAATTACGATGATTTTAGAGCCACAAAAGATATAGATTTATTAGGAAAAACGGATAATTCAATAGCTAATATCAAAACTATTTTTTCTCATATTATCTCGATAAAATATCCTGATGGAGTCGAATTTCATGTTGATTCAATCAAAGTTGAACCAATCCAGCTCTTGAGAAAGTATAATGGGATGCAAGTAAAAGCAAAAGGTAAAATAGATAAATCAACAATACATATTCATGTAGATATCGGTTTTGCTGATATTATATATCCAAATCCAATTAGTTTTTCATATCCAACAATTTTGGATATGGACTCTCCAAAACTTTATGGCTATACAATAGAAAGTGTTATTGCAGAAAAAGTTCATGCGATAATAATCCTTGGAGAAATCAATACCCGTATGAAAGATTTTTATGATATTTGGTTTCTTTCCAACAAGTATTCTTTTAATGGTCGGAAGTTAGCAAAGGCTATTTTGAATACTTTTGATAGACGAAAGACTAAATTGGGAATGGAAATAGATATTTTTTCTTCAAATTTCATAAAAAATTTGCAAAAACACAAATTATGGAATAATTTTTGTTTGCAAAATGATATAAAACAGATTACATTTGAAAAACTCATGAAAGATCTTCAACCATTTCTATTGCCTGTTTTTAAAAATATTGAAAATAAAAAACTAGTTTTAGATCAATGGATTGTTAACAAAAAAAAGTGGAAATGATTTATCGATACCAAGCATCTATTCAACTTCAGATTAAAGATTTTAAAGTTAAAGAAACACCCACTAAACCAGAAAAGAAAAAAGAGCCTAAAAAAGGCTCTTCTAAATTAAAAGATTAGTTTTTTAAGTAATTTAAAAATTAGCAAAAAATCATCTCAATTTCAAGCTTATTTGGAGCCTTGTATCTCTTCTTTTTCTTTTGTATTTTCAATTTCTTTTTTATTATCGCTATCTAAAGCATTACCCTTCAATCGGAATAATTCATCATGTACTTTTGGTAATTTCTATAAACCGAGACGGGTCGTACGTGCGTAATGAAATTTAGGAAGTTCGTCTCGCGTATCTTTTTCAGCAGCAGGAAGTGTTAGTGGTAGTTGTGGTGGTGGCAAATCAAGTTGTTTTTTAGTAACTTCTTCTTCTTCTTCATTAACTTTACCTGAGCCTAGAGCACCCCCAGTTAATGACCTAAATTCAATTACATTCTTTATCATCCCATCTACAGCAGCAGCAGTTTTACCTGCATTTATTTCTGTCCCCTTAAAGCCATCTCTAGCAAGCGCGAGTGCATTAGGAGCTGCTTTAACAAATGAGCTAGATTGAGGTGATGCCTGATGAGAGTTATTAGAGTTTGGTAGTATACCTACTAAAGCTTGTACATCTTTAAAAGATGGTAAATCTTTTGTATCTGATAAATTTGGGAAAACACTTACTCTTGCAGCTTCTCCAACATTAAGAATCGCTTCTCTAGTTGGTGGTGGTGATAGC
>JAAKFN010000071.1 GCA_011065045.1 Candidatus Anoxychlamydiales bacterium | reverse complement strand
TCAATTGTTAAAATGAAAATAAGAATCTTCTAAATATGTATGTTAAGCCAATAACGAGTATGTCGTAATTTGCCTGTTTTTTTCAAAGCTCCTTTTTTGACTAAATCATCTAAATCTCTTGTTGCTGTAGCTTTTGTAGCTTCACTAATAGCAATGTAATTTTCAGCGCTTAATCCTCCTGAAAACCCTTTTAAACCTTCATCAAACATTCTAAGTAGCACTTTTTCCTGACGCTTATTAACGTTATCTTTTAATTCATTCATAAGTTTAGATTTTGCCATTAAAAAGTTTATCATTTTAAGAGATTCCTCTTGAGCTTGAGTAATTATTCCAGCAAAATATTTAATCCATTTGTTAATATTTAAAGTATTATTACATTCAGCTAAAGATTGATAATATTCTTTTTTTCTTTTCGTAATTATTTGTGAAACAGCTATTAAAATTGGTTTTCTTAAACTTTGTGAAAGAGCTTTTTCTACTAGAGCTCTACCTATCCGCCCATTGCCATCTTCAAAAGGATGAATACTCTCGAAATATACGTGTACAATTGCTGCTCTTGCTAAAATTGATTGATCTTTTATAGAATCATTAAACCATTTTATAAATCTTTTCATTTCATTTTTTAACTCTTTAGAAGGAGGAGCTTCAAAATATATAGTTTGTTTATCTAAGCGCCCTGATACTATTTGCATAGGTTCTGGGTGAGTTCTATATTTTCCAATATCAGATATTCTATACTCATTTTTCATAAGTAATCTATGCCACTCATAGAGCATTTTATTAGTTAATGGTTCATCATATGTATCAAATATTTTCCACATTAATTCTCCAACCCCCTTTTCTCTTAAAGGGATTTTTTTATGATCAGTAATAAAACCAAAATGCCTCTGAATTGATGATTGCAAACTTTCTCTTTCTAAAATTTCTCCTTCAATTTCAGCACTATTCAAGCCTTCAGTACAAAGGATTTCTACAGTAAATTGCCTTTTTTTCTCATCTCCAAGATACTTTAATACAGCAACAGCTCCACCAATTTTTTGAAGAAATTCTTTTTCTAATTCATCGGTCAAAGAGAGATCATATATAAACTTAGGCCACTTAGATAATTGCCAATTCCATTTCATGAGCTATATCCTTCTTTCTATAACTCATTATAATAGCGTTTTATGAGTTATAGATCAACCGCCTATAACTCATTTTTATGTAAGATTCTGTAATTAAGGAAGATGAAATAAAAATCGGAAGGGGTGGGATTCGAACCCACGGTACGCCAAAACGCAACACTCGCTTTCCAAGCGAGCTCCTTAAGCCACTCGGACACCCCTCCTTTAAGAAGAAATAAGAGTATATCAAAAAAAGATAACTTTGTAAATTTAGGTTTTTTCTTGAATTATTTTTTTCTATAGATGATATTATTTATACTTATAAAGACAGAAAAATGAAAAATATAATTAAAATTCAGAAACTTAATTTTTGTTATAAGGTCAAACCTATCCTTCTAGATGTTAATTTAAATATAGAAACGGGTGATTTTATTGGAATAATAGGACCGAATGGAGGAGGTAAAACAACCCTTTTAAAATTGATTATGGGAATGTTAAGACCTCATAAAGGCAAAATTAAAATATTTAATAAAAACCCAAAAGATATGCGAGATAAAATTGGATATGTTCCTCAAAAATATAATCTAGATAAATATTTTCCGATTACAAACTTAGAATTAGTGCTACTTGGACTATTAACTAAATCAAGATTTGGTTTTTTTACAAAAAACCAAAAAGAGAGAGCAAAAGATCTTTTAGAAAAAGTAGGTCTCAAAGAATTTATTGATAAACCTTTTGGAAAACTATCAGGTGGGCAAGCTCAAAGAGCTTTGATAGCAAGAGCTCTTATTTCTGATCCTGAAATTTTAATTTTAGATGAGCCAACAGCTAGTATAGACCCAGAATCTGAAGAAGCTATTTTTGATATTTTGATAAAATCTAATAAAAACAGAACAATTTTGATGGTATCTCATGATCTAAATACGATAATTAAAGAGGTAAAAAAAATAGTTACTGTTCAAAAAACTGTAAATGTAATGACCCCTGAGATGGTTTGTAAACATTTTGCTTTGGGGCTATATCATCCCACAATTATAGGTCAAAAAAGATGATCGATATTCCTGTTTTTTTACAACTCGCTTTTTTAGGGGCTATAATCGCATCGATTTCTAGTGGAATTATGGGATCTTTTGTAGTTATTAAAAGAATATCTTCTATTACAGGAAGTATCTCTCATTCGATACTTGGAGGCATTGGAGTTTTTGAATATTTAAGACATACCTACGATATCCCTTGGTTGGATCCTATGCTTGGAGCTGTAATTGCAGCACTTATTTCTGCTTTTTTAATTGGATATGTACATCTGAATTTCAAGCAAAAAGAAGATGCTGTCATTGCAATTATTTGGTCAGTGGGAATGGCTATTGGAATAATTTTTTTATCTTTTGTGCCGCATAAAGAAGCTACTTGTACTCATTTTTTATTTGGGGATCTTTTTACAACTGGCAAAGTAGATATTTTAATTTTAAGTATTTTAGCATTTTTTATAGTAGTTTTGACTATTTTATTTTATAGAAAATTTTTGATTATCTGTTTTGATGAAGAAGCTGCCTATCTTCAAAAGATTTTTGTAAAAACTTTTTATTTTCTTCTTCTTGCTATGATAAGTATTTCTATAGTTTTGCTTGTTAAAATAATAGGAATAATTTTAATTATAGCCCTTTTAACAATACCAGCTACTATTGCTAATTTTTTTACATATCGTCTACCTGTCATGATGATAATAGCTGTAATACTTAGCATGTTATTTAATACTATTGGCATAACTTTTTCTTATTTGCTCTCTTGGCCCCCTGGAGCTACAATTGCAATTGTAGTAGCAATTTTTTACATAATAGCACTTTCTATAAAAAAGCTTATGTATAGAATGGAATAGCTTGACATCTCTAAGTTTATTTTATATTATTATAGTTCAAAAAATATTTGAGGAGAGATATGTACGCGGTAATTCAAACTGGTGGAAAGCAATATCAGATAGAAGAAGAGAGCATTTTGGATGTTGAGCTTTTACAATCTGAGAATGGTAAATTTGAGTTTAATGAAGTTCTTTTATTAAATGATGGCAAAAAAATACATATTGGAGCTCCATTTATAAAAAACTGCAAAGTCAAAGCTGAAATCGTAAAAGAAGTAAAAGGACCTAAAGTTATAGCTTACAAATACAAAAAGAGAAAAAATTACAGAAGAAAAAGAGGCCACAGACAAAAATATTCACAAGTAAAAATAACTAAAATCGAGCTTAGCTAGGAGATAATAATGGCACATAAGAAAGGACAAGGATCTACAAGAAACGGAAGAGATTCACATTCTAAAAGACTTGGTATAAAAACTACGCACGGTCAATTTGTTACAACAGGCTCGATACTTGCTCGTCAAAGAGGAACAAAATGGCATCCTAAAAAAAATGTTGGTATGGGAAAAGATCATACTCTTTTTGCTTTAATCGATGGCATAGTAACTTTTAAAAAAACAAATAAAACTTTTATATCTGTTCTACCTAAAGCTGAAAAATCTACTACTAAAAAACAAAAAGCTTAATTCTTTTTGAAAAAGATTTAAGCTTTATTAAATTTTTTTCAACAAAAGTAAAAAAAATGTTTATAGACTCTCTTAAATTAAAATTATTAGCTGGCAAGGGTGGTAATGGTATTATCGCGTGGAAACGAGAAAAATACCAACCTAAAGGCGGTCCATATGGTGGAGATGGCGGCAACGGGGGATCTATCATTTTAGAAGTTGATGAGCATCTTTTATCTTTCGAAAAGTTTTTTCACAAACAGATAATTAAAGGCGAAAATGGTTCATGCGGTGGATCTTGCAATAAAACCGGTAAAACTGGCAAAGATATAATAGTAAAAATTCCTCTTGGAACTATCTTAAAAGATGAAGATGATAATGTTTTATTTGAATTTAAGAAAAAAAACGAAACATTTTTAATTTGCAAAGGCGGCAAAGGCGGAAGAGGTAACGTTTCTTTTAAAACAGCTACAAATAGAGCTCCAAATATCGCAACCGAGGGAACTAAAGGAGAAATTAAAGAGATAAATTTTGAGCTAAAATTAATAGCAGATGTTGGTCTCATTGGAATGCCAAATGCTGGTAAGTCTACCCTTATGAGACAGATTACCCATAGTAAAGTAAAAATTGGAGCTTATCCATTTACAACGCTTCACCCAAATCTTGGCCTTGTTGAATTCGAAGATTTTTCTAGAATATTAGTAGCAGACATACCGGGCATAATTAAAGGCGCTCATATAAACAAAGGTTTAGGGCTCTCTTTTTTAAAACACATTGAGAGAACTTCCGTACTCATTTTTGTAATTGATTCTAATAGTGATGATCCAATTGAAGATTTCCAAATGCTATTAGATGAGCTAAAAATTTTTAATAAAGATTTGCTAGATAGACCATGTTTAACAATTTTAAATAAAACGGATCTTCAAAATACTGAAAATATAAAAAAATTCAAAAAGTTTTATCCCTTCAATCAAAAGACATTAATTGAAGCCTCTGCTCTTAAAAAACTAGGGCTTGATATTTTTTTAAAAAAACTAAAATCTTATTGCGAAACAAAATTTTAAGGATTTTTAAAAAAATGAAAAAAATATTATTTAGTAATATTTCTATATTAATTGCTATAGCCTTGGGTCTTTTCTTTGGCTTTTTAAGAAATGAGTCTGTCTATCAAGTAGCAACATTTATCACTACAATATTTATAAGACTTTTAAAACTAATTGGCATACCAATTGTTTTCCTATCCTTAGTCTCAAATATAGCTGGCATGAAAAGTTTTAAAGAGATGAAAATTTTAGGTAGAAAAATTTTTTCATATGCTGTGCTCACAACTATAATAGCAGCGACTATTGCATTAATTTTATTTTTGATAATAAAGCCATCTCATACAGGTAATCTTGAAGCTACGAATATTGAGCACACTGGAAGCTATTTATCTTTTTTAGTAGATGCTATTCCTGATAATTTTCTAAAAGCGTTTGTAAGCAATAATGTTATAGCAGTTGCTTTTTTAGGCATTTTAATGGGCATTTCAATACTTTTTTTGCCAGAAGAGAACAAAAAGACTTTGCATAACTTTTTCTCTAGCTTTTTTCTACTCTTTTTAAAAATAACAAAATTTATAATAGCCCTCATGCCAATTGGAATAATGGGATTTGTATGTATTTTTGTAAAAGAGATCACACAAAACAGTGAAAATTTAAAAGATTTAATTTTATATACAACTACAGTAGTTACAGCAAATCTAGTTCAAGGATTTGTGATACTTCCCCTATTTTTAAAACTAAAAAAAATCTCTCCCTACAACACCTTTAAAAACATGTCCCCTGCTTTAATTACAGCATTTTTTACTAAATCCTCAAATGCTGCACTTCCAATATCAATAAAATGCTCAGAAGAAAAGCTGAAAACATCTTCTAAAGTTGCAAATGTCACTCACTCACTCTGCTCAGTCATCAATATGAATGCTTGCGCTGGATTCATATTAATAACGGTATTATTTGTCTCTAAAAGCTATGGAATGAGCTTTTCTATTTATCAGATGGTTATGTGGATATTTTTAGCAACAATAGCAGCAATAGGTAATGCTGGAGTTCCTATGGGATGCTATTTTTTAACAAGTGCATTTTTAAGCTCTATGAATGTTCCTTTATATTTAATGGGGTTAATACTTCCTATCTACACGATAATAGATATGTTAGAATCTGCTTTAAATGTTTGGTCAAATAGTTGTATTTGCCAAGTTGTGGATAAAGAGCTTAAAGAGCCTAAATCTGAAGTAATACCAACTTAAAGACACTCTTTTTTCTAAGATTTTTCATTTTTCTTCTTCTTTTTTTATCTCTCTTTTAATTTTTATACAAATTTGCTATGTAGATATTTAGAGGAAGAATATGAAATTTTTTAAATTATTTTTGATCCAAGCTTTTTTTTGTATTAATCTATTTTCTAATTTTTTAGACCAAAAACTCCCTGAAATTACTCTGCTCTCTAAACAAGCATACGAAGATCTACCAACCCGTGAATATGAAGATATCGTTTTAAATGCTCAAAAATTCGGAGATATCAGATTTTCTATTAGCTATCCCAAAAATATTACAAATAATGAAAGCATTTTACTTTTATTAGATGGTTTAGAAACTGGAAGGGATTCTTTAAAATATGTCCCCCACCCAGACAATTATATAATGATTGGATATGAATATACAAAAGATATGCATAGACTTAGAAAAAAGAGCGTATTTTTTCACCTTCCATCTACTAGAAAAGCTGTTTTAGATGTTCCTTTTCAGATCCTTGGCATTGTTGATTGGATAAAAAAGCAATCTTGGGGTAAAAAAAATGTAGTAATTATAGGGGTTAGTTTTGGAGCTATTTTTGTTCCAGCTACATATCATTTAGCTGAGATAAATAATATAAAACTCTCTAGTGGAATTATAGCATTTGGAGGAGCTGGACTCTATGATATTTATTATGCAAATTTAAGATCTTACAATGAAATCCTTAGAAAGCCTCTCGCCTATTTAGCTAGCCTAGTTTTTAAACCAATCGATCCTAAATATCACTTGCCATATATTCATGGTAAATTCTTAGTAATAAATGGCACTCAAGATAAGAATATCCCTTTAAAATCAGCTCGATTACTGCAAGAATTAACGCCAGAGCCTAAAACTATCATAAACTTAGATACTCCTCATTTAGATCCAAATAGAAAAGATATTATAAATGAAATTGTTGAGATATCTTTAAAATGGCTAGAGAAATTTTCTTAATGTTATAGAAAAAGCCAAAATTGCTTTTAAAAAATCAGGACAAGCTGCAAATAACCATTTCGGTGAGGCCACCAAAATGGTCAAGTTGGAATCCAAATGAAAGGTTTGGAAATTTGCAACTCATGCAATAATTTCACAAGAAAAAAACATGGCCAGACCCGGAATTGAACCAGGGACACAAGGATTTTCAGTCTTAAAAATTTAGCTCTAAAAATTGCCTTTAATATCCTTAAATTAACCTAGACTACAGAGAATAGAAGAACATAAATTTCTAGGTTAATTTCTAGGTTTAAAATAAAAAACTTTACAAGAAAAGATTGGCAATCAAAATCAATCTATGTCCACAGCAAGACATCCGCAACTACGGCAATATTCCATTATTTTTTCTACAAAAAGTTAATAGAAAAGGGGAAATAAAAAAATGAAAGAAATTATTTTTGAAACTGGTAGATTTCGTCACTTTTTTCGACTTTCTTTTCTTTAGTGGAACTTGCGAAAATCTTCCAGTATCCCCCTTTATTAGGCCCAAAGCGTTCTATCAATTTTTTATTCTTTAGGTTATTGATCTGTTTTTTAATCCCTCTGATCCCAATGCCTATTTGTTTGGACATCTCATCTATAGTTATTTCAGGATTATCTCGCATCAATGCTAGAATTTTTTGGGAACTTTTTTCAAGGTCTGGTGAATTTTTTGCCGTTTGTGGTGAACTTTCTATGGATTGTCGTGAACTTTTACTTTGAAACTGGTATATTTCGTCACTTTTTTTGCCTTTCTGTTCTTTTGTGGAACTTGAAAAAATCCTCCAGTACCCACCTTTATTAGGACCAAAGCGTTCTATCAATTTTTTATTCTTTAGGTTATTGATCTGTTTTTTAATCCCTCTAATCCCAATGCCTATTTGTTTGGACATCTCATCTATAGTTATTTCAGGATTATCTCGCATCAATGCTAGAATTTTTTGGGAACTTTTTTCAAGGTCTGGTGAATTTTTTGCCGTTTGCGGTGAACTTTTTACTGTTTGTGATGAACTTTTTTCAAGGTCTGGTGAATTTTTTACCGTTTGCGGTGAACTTTTTACTGTTTGTGATGAACTTTTACGGTGAACTTTTACAGTAAACAAACAACCTTCTCTATCTTCAATAAAGTCAATATCAGGCCATGCTTCCAAAGCTCGCTTAATCCCCGATCCAAGCCCGCGATAAGGAAGTAATCCTTTAGATATAAATGAAGCAAGTATAGGATTACGAATGTTTGAATTACCAGCCTTTATCTTTTCTATAGTCAGATTATTGGGAAGATGCCCTGGGCTGATGATCTCAATCCTATCAGTAAAGCAGAAGATTCGTATTGGTGCATTTACAAAATAATCACGATGAATCAAAGCATTGACAAGCAATTCTTCAAAAACAACCTTAGATATTTCCATCTTGCCCAAGCTATTAATACTTTGCCCTGCCTGAATTTTACGAAGATTTCTAGTAATAAAAGAGAGAGCTCCACGAAATATTTCTTCCATGGGGCCAGCAAAGTCTTCGCTGTCAATATAGTTTTCAACAGCAATAGTAGTACTAGGATAACTTACTGCTTTGACAGTAAATACA
>JAAKFN010000070.1 GCA_011065045.1 Candidatus Anoxychlamydiales bacterium | reverse complement strand
ATCAAATCTTGCAGTAACTGTTAAACCATGCAAATAAAAATCGCCTGCTTTTACTTCGTTTGCTTCAAGATTTAATTGAGCTATATAGGACATATAATTGGTACGTGCATATCTTTGAGCTTCATAAGCTACCGATAGATCCATATGCCATTTTTTTCTTGTAAAATAAGATCCCCAACCAAGACCTATCATTAATTCTTCAACATCTCTTAAAATGTATTTGTCAACTTTACTTAATATATATGCAGTAGAATCTTCATTTCCAGAGCCGCTTATTTCATTTTCTGAAAATAATAAACTAATAGCTCCATAACCAAAGATTCTAAAACCTTTATAAATCAAATAACTACTTCCAAGCCCAAATCTAGGACCTAGAGCCCAAGAAGCATTTTTTATTGAAGTTTCTTGAAGTACAGAACTTTCAGTTAAACTAAACTCATATCTTTGATCTAGCCAATGAACAGATCCACCAATAAATGGTCTTGCAATAAGTTTTGCACCTAGATAATATGATCTAGCTAATTCCAAATCTATCTTATCAAGCTCAGTTTTCCAAACAGCTACTATATCTCCTGAAATATCAGAAAAAACAGCTGGCAATGGATCTAAAATAAACCATGACGAGATAATAGAATCATTCGAATCTCTTGTTCTAGGGGTATATCTTGTGGTTTCAGTTTCATGAAATCTTGTATACTGAGCAAATAAGTCCCAATTATCATGGTTTAAATTAAAACCTAAACCTACCTTAAAGCCTGGCTCATAATTAGTTTTAAATTTAACTAAGTCCAATTCAACGGGAGTTAAAGAAGCAAATCTAGCTGTTCCTAAATCTAATTGATCTCCTAAAGGCTCCCAACAAATAAAACTACCTGTAACAAAAGCATCAATTCCTCCACATACATCTATACGACCTGGAGCGCTATAGGCTTTGGGAAGATCATTTTCACAAATCCCATATCCCTGATCATAAGCTTTAGTTTGAGGCTCAGTAGCGCATGGATCTGAGCATGCATCTTGTCTTTCTTCTAAACAAGGATCGCATAGCTCAGAATCTTTTAGTGCTGGAGCTTTTACGCTAGTTGAATCCTCTTGTTTTCTTCCATAGAGAAACATGCTCACTAGCGCAAAAAGTGGAAGCGCCCATAGCAGTTTTCTAAATAATCTCATAATTTTACCTTGTATATATAGTATCTTCTCTTATTAAGGTGCATATTACACAAAGCAATTAATTTGCAAATACTATTATAAAAATATTTTGTTTACCGTTTATTGAACAAATAATTAATTAAAAGAAGCACCTTAAAATTGCTTTATTTTGAAAACTACTATTAAAAATCAAATCTAGCAGCTACGCTAAGACCATGCAAGAAAAGATCCCCTGGTTTGACTTCGTTCGCTTCTAAATTAATTTGAGAGGCATATGACATATAATTCGTGTGAGAATATCTCTGAGCTTCATAAGCTGCAGATAAATTAAAATGCCATTTATTGTTAGTAAAATAAGATCCCCAAGCAAAACCTAACTTTAACTCTTCGACATCTCTTAGAATATATTTATCTATCTTTTTTACTTTATATGTAACCTGATTTTCATCTCCTGATCCTGAAATTTCATTTTCAGCATAAAGCAAACTAAGAGCTAAATGCCCGAAAAGACTAAATCCTCTACAAAAAAACCAATTAGTTGAAAGACCAAATCTGGGTCCTATACTCCATGAATCATTTTTAGTTGAAGAGCTAAATAATTGAGTAGTTGTCAAACTTAGATCATATCTTTGATTGAGGATATGCCCTGAAAGCGATGCAAATGGTCTTAAAATTAGGCTACTGCCCAAATAGTAAGCTCTACCTAGCTCTAAATCAATTTTGTCTAAATCTATTTTCCAAGTAGATTTTATATCTGTAGTTATATTTGCTAAGGTAAATTGATTTATATTTGTATGAAACCAAGGGGTATTAAATGTTCCTGTTTTAGAGCTTGGATCAAATATCGTGTTTTCTGTTTTATGAAGTCTTGTATACTGAACGAATAAATCCCAATCATCTCTTTTAAAATGAGTTCCAATCCCTATTTTAAAGCCTGGCTGATAGTCGGTTTTAAATTTTAGGATCTCAAATTCTTGGGGTGTAGTGCTTGTAATATTTACAGTTCCTAAATCCAATTGATCTGAGAGCTGCTCCCAATAAATAAACTCTGCAACGATAAAACTTTTGATCCCTCCGCAAATATCAATACGGCCTGGTGCGTTATATGCAATCGGTAAATCATTTTTGCAGATCTGCTGCCCTGGAATATAACTATGATTTTTAGACTCTTCTACACAAGAATCGCAAATAGAATGAATTTGAAGATGACATTTACTACAATAATTATCTTCTAAATGTTTAGAGACTGCTGTATTTAAATCATTTTGAATTTCATTTCCTGATATTATTATACTTTGAGACTGATCTAAAATTGCCTTAACTTGATATGGCCCATTTAGTAACTGTTTATTTAAAAAGTTTATTAGCTCTTCTTGTAACTGTGTAGGACTAAAAGAACCCTCATCAATCATTTTTACTAATTCATTATCTGATTTTTCTTTCAAAGATACTGTATCATTTACCATTTCCGATACGACATCTTGTTCTTCATTTAAAGGCTCTTTTTCATCTACTTTATTTGCATTTTCATTTGAATTCTCTTCAACAATAGACTCAGGTTCATTTATTCCTTCTTCTACTACTTCTTGAACCTCTGCAACAAAAGAGTCTTCTTCATCTGTAATTAGAGGTTGCTCTATTTGAGACTCATCTATGCTATGATCACTTTGAGAAATTCCTTTTGCAAAATTTTTATTAAAAGTACTAGATAATTGAAAAAAAACAAACAAAAAAACTGTAATTAGAACTGAAGGTATAATAAATGCTTTTCTTTTCTTATCTACTTCTATATTTTTTATATTTGTTTTTCTTCTGCTTGGCTTCTTCTTTGTTTTTTCTGTATTTTTTTTAATTTTCTTTCTTTTAGTTTTTCCGCTGACTTTACTCTTAGCTTTCTTGTTTGCTTTTTTTGTGCTTTTATTGTTTGTTTTTCTTTTTGAGTTTATATTAGTTTTTTTATTCGCCTTAGCTTTCTTTTTTTTATTTTGTTTTCTATTGGTTTTTTTTTTATTTTTAGAGACAGTTTTTTTAAGATTTGTCTTGGCTTTTCTTTTCTTTTTTTTGCTGGTTAATCTTTTCATAATTTATACATTAAACCTTCTTACTTATCTAATTTGAGTATTAAATTATAAATGAATTATTTGTCAATTGATAATAAGATATCTAATAATAAATCAATAAGACAAAAGGATAAAAAAAAAGGGAAGATTTTTCAATCTTCCCTTTAAATTAAATTAGATTTAATTTCTAAAATTAGAAATCAAATCTAGCTGTTACAGTTAAACCGTGTAAATAAGTATCTGCAGGGTTTACTTCTAATCCACCTAAAGCTAATTGAGAATAGTAACTCATGTAGTTAGTATGAGAATATCTTTGAACTTCATAAGCAACTGACAAATCCATGTGCCATTTGTCGCTTGTAAAGTAAGATCCCCAACCAAGTCCAATTTGCAACTCTTCAACATCGCGAAGATTAATCTCTTCAACTTTAGTTGTAGTGTATGCAGAATCAACTTCTGTAGCATTTCCAGACATATCATTATCTGAATACATCAATGCAAAAGATCCATAACCAAATAGTCTGAAACCTTCATAGAAAATCCATTTTGTTTCTAAACCAAATCTAGGACCAAATGCCCATGATTTGTTTTTATAGAAAGCATCGAAAAGACCACCACCAGAAGTTTGATTATCTGTTAGTGTTAATCTATAGTTTTGATCCATCCAATGTCCTGATACACCAACAAATGGAGTTGTAATTAGATTAGTACCTACGTAAAAAGCACGTCCTAATTCTAAATCAATTTTATTTAACTCCATTTTCCAAGAGCCTTTTACACCCAAAGGAATATTAGTGAATTGGAATTCTCGAGCAGCAGCAGTATTATCTAACAAGAACCAAGTTGTATAAAATTGACCTGTTGCATCTACAGCTGGAACAAAAGATGAACTATGAGTACCAGTTAGTCTTGTATATTGAGCAAATAAATGCCAATCATCATGACTAAAATGAGTACCTAATCCAATTTTAAAACCAGCTTCGTAACCAGTTGTCAATTTTATTGCTTTAATAGAATCTGGAGTATCAGTAACAGTTCTTGTTACCCCTAAATCTAATTGATCGCCCATTGGTTTCCAATAAAGAAAAGTAGCTGTGACATATGCGTCTATACCATCACAGATATCAATTCGTGCAGGAGCGTTATATGCTTTAGGAAGAGCTCCTTCGCATATTTCATATCCCTGCTCGTACGGTTTATTGCGTGACTTTTCATAACAAGGATCACAATCAGGTGCTTCCTTTGGTGGACATGGATCGCAATAACTTGAAATATCTGAATCATCTGCTGATGCGCCGACTGTCATTGCAATAGCAGGTAAAATCCAAGATATTTTCTTAATAAACTTCATACTAAATACCTCCGTTATTTTTAAAAATTTCTAATTTACGCTCTTCAAAAAACCCATTGTAGGAAATATTGAATAATAAAATAAAGAAAAATGTTTTTTTTCTTAAATTTTTTACGTTACATTTTTTTTATAGTTTTTTTTTGTTCATGTTTCTTTTTTTCCTTAAGAAAAAAATCCTAGATGCTTTACTATTTAATTAAGTAGGGAATTTATATTTATGAGTATAAAAAAAGAAAAAATTGATGCTTTAAAAAACAAAATGAAATTGCTAAATATTAATGAAAAAGATTTAGTAGAAAAGTTCATTTTAGGATCTGGAAGAGGTGGGCAAAAAATACAAAAAACACACAGCTGTGTGTATTTGAAGCATCTTCCAACAGGAATAGAGATCAAATGTCAAAAAGATAGATCAAGAGCTCTTAATAGATATTATGCGAGAAAAGAGCTGGTATCGAAAATAGAAGAAAAACTATTTAAAGAAAAATCAGAAAAACAAAAAAAGATTTTTAAGATTAAAAAACAAAAAAAAAGAAGATCAAGAAAAGCTAAACAAAAAATGTTTGAAGAGAAGAAAAAATTATCTAAAAAAAAACAGCTTAGAAAACCTCCTAAAATTGAAGAGGACTAATCCTCTTTAAAAAGCTTTCCATGTTTTTTATTAGCTTTAAACATTTGAGCAAGCTCGCCTCTTTTAAATTTATCTATAGCTTCTTTTATAGTGCCTTTTTCGAAATAAAACACTTTTATATTTGCTTTAGATAAAATATCAAAAGCATGAGGTCCTATGCTAGCTACAATCATTGCCTGAACTTTTAGATCTATTGCTTTTGTAGCTATTTTATCTCCTGGATGTTTATCACGAAGATACTCATTTTCCAAAACCTCCCAAACATCTTTCTCTATATCCATAAATATAAAATATTTTGCTTTTGAAAAATGCTCATCGATTTTGTTTGTGATATCCTCTCCATTAGATGGAACTAAAATTTTCATGATAATCCTATAAAAAGTAAGTTAACCTGAAAATAACTATGATATGGACTTTTGTCAAGAAGTGATTTTGTGCATTAATTGTTATTAATGCACATATTAATTAAACTAATTGCTTTTATACATCCCAACTATCTAGGCATTCTTTTTCATGAAACTCTAACTCAAATTTAGCAGGACCTACCATATCTTGAGGCATGTAATGAATCTCAACAAATTGATGATATCCAGAAGTAATTATTAAATAACCAGCCTCTACTTTTTTTATCTCTAAAATTGGATATGCACTATTAGCGTCACTTGTAAATCTCTCATCTTGCAAGATCGATTCTATCTCTTTTACACTTTGATAAAACGGTGGCAGAAGAGCATGGGCTCTAGTAGCAAATAAAATTATTAATATAAACGCAATTTTTTTCATGGGTTTCTCCTGAAGATTAAATATATCCATTTTCTTATTTCCACTAAGAAAAAAGCAATGAAAAACATCAATAGTGGATAAATCCAAAGCTTTAAAGGTATTTTAATACTTGAAAAGACATCTTCAAACATATAAATAGCAAAAAGTTGCAAGATAAGACCAACTCCTACTCCTATAAAAATATATGGATTAATAGAAAAACTTTTTTTAATGTTTTTTAGAAATGGCTCTTTCTCTTTTTGAGCTTGGATACCGTTTGCCCATTGCATCACAACAACAGATGTAAAAGTAATAGTCAGAGAAATCTCATATGAATAATTTTTTAAAAGATGGATGAAAAGCGCTAATGAAATAAGCCCTGCAAAAAAACCAAAGGTAATTATGTAGATAATTTGAGATAGATCAAAAAACTGTTTAGATGGTCTTTTTGGCGCTTTTAACATGACATCACCCTCTTCCCTGGCAAAAGGAAAAGTCTTGTCTTGAACGCCATCTGTAACTATATTTATCCAAAGAATTTGAAGAGGTGTTAAAGGAAGAGGAAGACTTATAAAAATTGCTATTGTAATCAGAGTGATTTCTTGAAGGCCCGATGATAAAAGATAGTAAATTACTTTTCTAATGTTGTTAGTAATTACTCTTCCATTTCTAACAGCGTCTATAATAACGCTTAAGTTATTATCGGTTATTATCATTTTAGAGACATTTTTAGCAGCCTCAGTGCCTGATCCCATAGCGATTGATAGATCAGCAGCCTTCAAAGCTGGTATGTCATTTACTCCATCTCCACTGACAGCTACTATATGTTTATTCGCTTGTAAAACCTCAACAATTCTAGATTTATGCTCTGGTAAAATTCTAGCTAAAACTGTTGTATTTTTTAGATCTTCAAATAGGGTTTTATCATCGATTTGATCTATTTCTGTGCCTGTTAATATCGTGTCATTTTCTTCAAAAATACCTACTTCTTTAGCGATGGCTTTTGCCGTGAGAGGATAGTCTCCAGTTAACATCATAACTTTTATTTTGGCTTTTTTTGCTTGAGTGACCGCATCTTTTACGCCCTCTTTAGGAGGATCTAAAAAGCCAATTAATCCAACGATATTTATTTTCCAATCTTTAAAATCTCTATCATTATATTCTCCATAGCCTAAAGCTATAGTTCTAAGCCCATTTTTTGACATCAAATCCAAGTTTTCTTCTAAAGATTGAAAATCTTTTGTATTTTCAGCTATCTTCTTTAAAGATTCATAAGCGCCTTTAACAAATAGCTTTTTCCTGCCATCTACTTCATTTACAGATGCCATCGATCTTAAATTAACATCGAAAGGATAGGATTTTATTTGAGGATATTTTTTTTTAATTTCATAAAAATCATCAATAGAGTTTTTCAAAGCTATATCGAGCGGATCTCCAAAGTTTTCTTTCGCATCATTTGCTAAGCTGGCAATAATATTTGTCATCTTTTCATCTAATGAAAATTTCTCTTTAACGATTAGTTTTCCCTCTGTTATCGTTCCGGTTTTATCAGAAGCAATTATAGTTGCGCTGCCAAGGGTTTCAACCGATGGAAGATAACGAACTAGTGTTTTTTTCTTTGATAGTTTTCTAGCGCCTACAACTAAAACAGAGGTAACTACTATTGGCAATCCCTCTGGCAAAGCAGAGACTAGCTCTGCTATTAAAATATATGCTAAATTTAGCCAGGATCTCGCTTGTAAAAAACCTACAAAACCAACTATCAAAAAAAGTATTACAAGAATAGCTACATATCTTTTTGAAAAAGCTGATGTTGCTTTAGTAAGCGGAGTTTTTGGAGATTTTTCTTTCCCTTCAGCTATCGATGCGAAATAGGTCCCATCTGCAGTTTTTGTAACAACAACCATTCCCTCTCCTTTGACAACTGTTGTTCCGCTTAAGAGTGTGTTTTTAAGTTCATATATTAAAGCATCTTTTGAAATCTTAGCTTTATGATCTTTTATAACAGGCAGAGACTCCCCTGTTATTGTAGACTCGTCTACCATTAAACTTTTGCTCTCAAATAATCTACCATCTGCCGTTATAACGCTTCCTTCAGAAAATATTGCAACATCGCCCGGCACCATCTTTGCTGACGGGATCTCTATAATTTTTCCATCTCTTATTACTTTGGTTTTACTCTCTGTCATTTTTTTTAAAGCTTTAATAGAACTAATCGCTTTGATCTCTTGAATAAAGCCAATGATACTATTTATAGATATCAAAGCAATAATTACAAAAAAATCTACATATTTATGTGCAACAACACTAATTAGAGATGCAAGAAAAAGCACGTAGATCAATATATTATTAAATTGCCGAATAAATATTTTGAGCTTGCTCTCTTCTTTCTCTTTTAAAGTGTTCTCTCCATATAGCTTTAATCTTTTTTCAGCCTCGATTTCACTAAGGCCTTTTTCAGAGGTCTTATAAATGTTATAGATCTCGTCTAGCTCTAATGAATGTGTATCTTTTTTGTCGTACATACAATTTTAGTATTTATCCCTTAAACGTTAGTGTGCACAATTTTGAAAAAAAATTAAGAGTTTTTTTTATTATATTACGAAATAGTTGCTTGATTTCATTTATTAGAATTTTATACAACTTACTTTGTTTTTCATAAAAAAGATAAA
>JAAKFN010000007.1 GCA_011065045.1 Candidatus Anoxychlamydiales bacterium | reverse complement strand
AATCTTATCTAATGTATAAGACTTGTCTTCTAAAAAACTTTTAATCTTTTCAAAAGCTCCAAAAGATGGATCTATTACAAAAGATTTTTTTGATTTTACGCAAGTTACTACAAAAGTATTATTCTCAATAGGTCCTAAAACAAATATTTTTATTAACATATAAAAAAAACCTCGCACCGGAGAGGAATTGAACCCCTAACCTCTTGGTTCGTAGCCAAGCACTCTATCCAATTGAGCTACCGGTGCATTTTACACTAATAATGATGTCTAATATTATATGTTTTTATCAAGTGTTTTATGAAATGCTTTTATTTAATAAAAATAATTTTTTTAGTAAATTTTTAATTAATTTCAGCCAGTATGTTCAGGAAAAACAGACATACTGGCTGATTTTTTTTATATTTGTAGTGTAAATCGACAAAAAATTAAATTTATTGTTATAAGTTATTATAAGGGTAAAATATAAAACTATGTCGAATAGCGCTTTTTTAATTTTAGATCTTCAAAATGATATCTGCAGCTTAGATGGAACATTTCATAAAAACGGTTTAGATGCTAGTTTATCTTTAAAGATAGTTCCTCATATTGTTGATATGATCTATTTTTGTAAAAAAGAAAATATTCCAGTAATCGCTGTTCAAATGAGCGTTTTAGAAAATGCTAAAAAAGATGCAATAGGTCTTGGGATTTATAAAAAAATGATACCTTTTATTGAAAAAGAAGGATTAAGAGATAATTCTTGGGGTCACGATCTTTTAGATGAAATTAAAAATGTAGATTACAAAATTAAAAGATGGACTATGTCTGCATTTTATCATACAGAGCTAGCTAGACATTTATCAGCACTTAGAGTAAATAAACTAATTTTATCTGGATTTACAACGAACGGAATAGTCGAGACAACAGCAAGAGAAGCTGCATCTAGAAATTATCAGTTAGTGACACTTTCCGATTGCATCTCAAGTTATAGCGAAACGTTGCATTTGTCATCGCTTACTAATTTAAATAATTTTAGCGATGTTCTATCTTCTAAAAAATTTCAAGAAAATTTTGAAAGGGAAAAGTTTTAAATGAATATTGTTATTTTAGGTGCAGGTGAAATTGGATCTTACTTAGCTAAAGTTTTAGCAAATGAACAACATAGCGTTACTTTAATTGATAAAGACCCGATTATTTTAGAAAAGGTTAGCGAAAAAGCAGATGTTGCAACCTTGCTCGGTTATGGATCTCGCTGGAAAATTTTAGATGCTTTAATTGAAAATGAACCAGATATTTTCATTGCAATGACCGGTGATGACGAAACTAATTTAGTATCATGCGCAATTGCAAAAAATTTGGGATACCCAAAAACAGTTTCTAGAGTAAAAGAGATAGGTTTTTTAGCAAGATCAAGACTCGATTTTGGAAGACTTTTTTATGTTGATCATTTCATCGGCGCTGAGGTTTTAGCTGCAAATGACATTTTAAAAAGCATAATAAATCCAGAAGATATAGCAATCGAAAATTTTGCTCATGGAGCTATTCAAATGAGAACGATTGTTATTCCTCAAAAATGGGGCAAAACAGATATCTCCTTAAATTCTTTAGATCTTCCAGAAGAGATGATTATAGGTCTTATTAGAAGAAAAAAGAAAGATCCAAAGGATCCTAATAAATTTATTGAAAAAATTATTTTTCCCCATGGAACAGATCATATTGAAGTCGGTGATGAAGTCACAGTACTCGGTGAAACTAAATTCATGCAAGACATTCATAATTTTTTTAAAATAGAACAAAAAAAAGCAAAATCTGTAGTGATAGTTGGAGGATCTTCTGTAGGAGTTAGACTAGCTCACATTTTAGAGCTAAGAAATATTCATGTTAAAATAGTTGAGCAGGATGAGAATCGATGCAAAGAAATTGCTGATCTTCTTCCAAAAAGCACTGTTATAAATGAAGATGGGAAAAATTTAGATTTTTTTGCATCTGAGCAAATCTCAGATGTCGACGCTTTTGTTGTATGTACTAATAGAGATGAAGAGAATTTTTTGATAGCTAGTATCGGTAAATACGTAGGTTGCAAAAAAGTAATTAGCTTAATTTCTAATACAAGTTTTGCCTCTATCTTAAAATCTTTAGATATTAAATACGCTGTCTCTGAAAGAGTAAATATAGCTAATAGAATTTTATCGATAATTCATGAAGAGAAAATAATTTCGATAGCATCACTTTGCGATAATAAAGCAAAAGTATTAGAAATAAAAGTCTCAGAAGATTGTAATCTTGTTGGAATACCTCTCTCAGAACTTAGCGCAAAACTTCCTAAAAATTTAATTATTAGTGCTATTGAGAATAGAGGCAGAGTTATGATTGGAAAGGGTAATAGAATTATTTCACCGGGTGATACTTTAATTTTAAACACAAGCCCTGAGATAATAGCTCAGTTGCAAGACTTATTTTAAGGAGCTCAAAGTTTGAGATATAAAGAAGTTAGTAAAATTATCGGAAAGTTACTCTTTTACTTTTCTTTGATATTAATTATTCCTCTTTTGATTGCTCTTTATTTTCAATTTGTCTACAAAACACCACATCCAAACTCTACTTTAGCTTTTTTAAAAACAATTTTGGTTAGTTTAATCTTATCTGGAATATTTTTATATTTTGGTAAAAAAGCAACTGGAGTTTTTTTTAGAAGAGAGAGCGTTTTAATAGTAGTTCTTATGTGGGTTCTCGCAACTTTCGTTAGCGGACTTCCTTTTTATTTTTCTAATACTTTAAATAATCCAATAGATTGCGTTTTTGAATCAATTTCAGGTCTCACAACAACAGGCTCTACTGTAATGTGTCCTAAGCTTTTTGAACCTAACTCTACAAACCCAAAGCCATATTCTGTAAAAAACCCTCATTATCCAGAAAAAAATTATATATTTTATGGAACGATCTCGCCTGTTAGGGATGCATCCGGCGCTATCTTATATCACGGTGTTGAAGCTGTTAGTAAAGCAGTGCTTTTTTGGCGAAGCTTTATTCAATGGCTCGGAGGACTTGGAATCGTTGTTCTTTTTCTAACTATCTTGCCAGCACTCGCTGTTGGAGGGAAATTTCTGCTTCAAGCAGAAATGACCGGCCCAGTTAAAGAATCTATTGCTCCTAGAATTAAAGAGACAGCATCACTACTTTGGAAACTATATTTAGGCCTAACTATAATCGAAGTTTTTTTTCTAATTTTAACAAATGAAAAAATGCCTATTTTAGACGCTTTTTGTATTACCTTTTCAAATCTTTCTACAGGTGGATATGCCATTCGAAATGATTCAATTGGAAGTTACCATAACTATTTAACAGAATGGGTAATAATTGTATTTATGTTTGTAGGAAGTATAAACTTTGCTCTATACTTTCATTGTCTTAGAGGAAAGTTCTTCAGGATTTATGAACCTGATTTCTTCTTGTTCGTTGCCGTTATTATTATAGGATCCGCTTTAGTTGTTTTTAAATTAATTGGAGCTGAGAGCTACTCTTTAGAAGGCGCTAAAACTGGTGTATATACCGTCTCAAAAGCTATTAGAGAGGGAACATTTCATGCAATCTCCGCTCAAACCTCTACGGGATTTGTAACAACAGATATTGCTAAGTGGCCATTTGCCACTCAACTTTTTATGCTTCTTTTAATGTTTATCGGAGGAATGTCTGGAGCTACTTGCGGAGGGATTAAAACATCTAGATTTTATATCTTATATAAGATTCTAAAAAACAAAATAGAAGAGATTTTTAGACCGTCAACTGTGAGACCTCTAAAAATCGGAAAAAAAGAGATCCCCATGAGCACAGGAGTTACCGTATTAGCATTTTTTAGTTTAGTTGCTTTTTTTACAGTTTTAGGAACTGTTTTTTTTATTTTCGCTCAAATAGATTCAGAAACTTCTGTATCATCAGTCGCTTGTATGTTAAATAATATTGGATTTGCTTTTGGAGCCGGTGGGCCTGCAACCTCTTTTGCTTTTATGGGTGGTTTTAGCAAGATTTTATCTAGTTTTTTAATGCTACTTGGAAGATTAGAATACTTTATAATTTTACTTGTCTTCGCTCCAATTTTTTGGAAAATAAAATAAAAAATTTAAGCTTCTAAAGCATTTAAAGCTTCATTAAAGATATCTTGAGAGATTGCCGTCCAATGAAGACAGTTAGGATCTAAGATTCTGATGAACTGTTTTTCTGTTTTCTTCACAGCTTTAAAAAAACTAGCTTCATATGGAATTCTTTCATCATTTGGTAAAAATAGAATAAATTTTTTATCTTTTACTTTTTGCCAATCTTTTTCAGGAGAAAGACCCCACCCAAAAAGCACCATAGTTTTTGCAAAAATAAATGCGCAAACAGCAGATATAGCGCTTATTATTTTAGCTAAAATGATTGGGTTTTGTATCTTTTTTTCAAAATAAATCTCATGTTTTGTTACAAAATCTTTCACTCTATTAACTATCTTTTGAGGCCCTACTTTTTCGAGTAGGACAAACGGCATAATCAAACAAGTAGAAAACACATCACGAAACAGTTCTTTAGTAATATAATAACAAGCCTTTTCTACAGAGCTAAATGATCTATCATTAAGTAGCTTAACTCTATGTTTCGAGGCTAAATATGTTGATTTTATACCACCGAATGAGTGTCCATGCAAAATAATTTTTTCTTTGGGAACATTAAGTCTTTTTTTCGCATACTGCAAAACAGCTTCTGCATCTAAAAAAAGCCCCTTTCTTGTTGCAATAGATGAGCTTTTGCCAACACCTCGATCGTTAAATACTAAAACATTGTGATTTTTTATACTCCATAGAACTTTTTGATAATGTCCGAAATCTTCATATTTTCCCGTTTGACCTAAAAAATGAATAATTAAGGGTCCGTCTCTTTTTAAATCTCTACCGTAGGGATCCTTGCCGGGAATAAAAACACCGTTTAATTTAGCTCCATCTGCTGTTTTTATATTTACTATTTCCGCTTTAAAAGTATCTATTAATTTTTCTCTACCTCTTCTTAAATATTTTTTCTGTTTTACTCCTTTTTTTATGGGATCTACAAACCAATTTGTTGTTTTTACAGTTTTAGATAGAAATTGAGATGGTACCATCAAATAATACCCTAAAAAGGTATGAATTTTATAATGTATGTACCTACATATAGCGATCGGAAAAACAATAACTGAAAAGATCTCATAGACAAGCGTAACTATTTTAGAAATCATTGATTTTTTCATGTGCTTTGGATAAGATGCTTGAAAAACATCTGCACTATTTAATCTTTCTAATCTTGTTGAATTTATAGCCATTTTTTCTTCTTTTTATTAATTTTTTATTTTTCTAAAAACCCATCTATATCTAACTCTTGGTTTTTTTCTAAAAACCTACATCATTGGCATTCCCATGCCAGGCATACCACCCATTTGAGGCATACCACCTCCCATGCCAGGCATTCCGCCCATTCCGGGCATAGATCCCATCATTGATGGATCCATCATAGAAGGAGCCTCTTTTTTTTCTTTGTCTGTTATCATTACAGCAGTACTCAGAAGCAACATTGCAACAGACGCTGCATTTTTAAGGGCTGTTTTTGTAACTAAAACAGGATCGATAACTCCATCTTTTATCAAATCAGAGAATTTATCAGTGTATGCGTTATATCCTACACTTCCCTTTTTTTCTAGAATCTTTTCAACTATTACATCTCCTTTTTTTCCAGCATTATTTGCAATAACTATTGCAGGAGCTGTAATTGCTTTTTTAATTATTTCAATAGCTATTTTTTCATCTGAATCTTTTACTTCAATTTTATCTAAAGAGTTAGAACATCTTAAAAGTGCTACTCCCCCGCCAGGAACTATTCCATCTATTGCAGCAGCTTTAGTAGCATGAAGAGCATCATCTATTCTTTGTTTTTTCTCTTTTAATTCAGTCTCAGTTGCAGCGCCAACATTGATCACCGCTGCTTTTCCTACTAAATTAGAGAGTCTTTCATTTAACTTTTCAATATCATAATCAGAAGTAGACATAGCTATTTCATTTTTTATTTGAGTTTCTCTTTTTTTGATCTCATCTAAAGATCCAAACCCATCTATGATCGTTGTGTTTTCTTTGGAAATTTTTATTTTTTTAGCTTTTCCTAAATAACTTTCATCAAAATTTTTAAGTTCTAATCCAACTTCTCTCGAAATAACCTTTGCATTTGTTAAAATAGCGATATCATTTAAAATCTCTTTTCTTCTATCCCCAAAAGCAGGCGCTTTTACAGCAGCTATAGGAAAGTTTGCTTTGACTTTATTTACAACTAAAGTTGTAAGAGCATCTGAATCTATATCTTCTGCAATTATAAGAAGCGATCTTACTTCTTTTTGCATAACTTTTTCTAAAATGGAAGCGACATCTTTAGCAGAGACGAGTTTTTGATCTGTGATATAAATTAAAGGATTTTCAAACTCAACTAACATCTTCTCTGGATTTGTTATGAAATAAGGAGATAAAAAACCACTCTCAAATTGCAGGCCTTCTACTATATCTAAAGTTGTATCCATTCCTTTTCCATCAGAGATTGAAACAATTCCATGTTTTCCAACTTTGTCTAAAGCATCTGCTATAATAGAGCCTATCTCTACATCATTATTTGCAGAAATTGTAGCTATTTGTTTGATTTCATCTTTAGATTTAATCTCTGATTTCATCTCATCTAGATATTTGTAGACAGTATCAAGCGTCTTTTCAACTTTTCTTTTAAGAAATGTCGGATTTTCTCCAGCTATTACATATTTTAGACCTTCTAAAAAAATAGCTTCAGCCAAAACTATAGCTGTTGTAGTTCCATCTCCTGCTACATCTGCTGTTTTTTTTGAGGCTTCTTTCACAATTTGAGCTGCCATATTTTCAAATTTATTTTTTAAAAAGATCTCGTCTGCAACGGTAACCCCATCTTTTGTGGAAATTAAATCAAAATCTTTTTTTATAATTACATTTTTACCTTTAGGTCCTAGGGTTATTTTAACAGTTTTAGCAAGCGTTTTAACTCCTTTTAGAATTGATTGAAAAGCTTTGTCATTAAATTCAAACATCTTAGGCATGTCATTTTCTCCTTAATAATTTTAATCTATACTATGGTAAAAAAAATAATTTAAACTTTTAAATTTATTACCCAATTTACTTAAAAAATAACCGGTATTATAAAGATAAAGAGCCTTTTTGTCAATAAATCGAATAAAAGCTTTTTTTTTAAAATTTCAATTTATTTTTTAATGAATTTATTCAAATTAAAGCCAATATCTAATAAAATACTATTCTAAAAAACTAGTACCGATTATGGGCGAAAAAAACTACTCTCATTATTTAAATCAAATAAGCGATCTTCTAACATCTGTTAAATCAGCTCCTCTAGATCTAGATAATAAGCATCAAAAATCAACTCGGCTAGCAGAGCTCATCGCCCTTCTGGCAACTGAAGAACAAACTCCTACAGAAAAAAAATCCCTTAATAATCTTTTAAAAATTTTAAATACCTTGCAAGGAAGAGCAATTGTTTCAAATTTGGTAGATCAATCTTTTAGATCAAAATCTTTAAATAAAACCTTAGATCAAATTTTGCATATTTTCACGCTATATGGACTACCTGATGATTTTCCAAAATCTTTCAAATTTAGATTTTTAGCTTTAAAAACTCTTAAACCTACGTTTCCAAAATTTTTAAAAACTTTTACTCAAAGAGCTATAATCAAAGAAAGCTTAAATATACTTAGTTTTGCAGATCCCATAGCATTGAAAAAATATTTAAATGAAAATAAAAAAAATGATTCTATAATCTCTTTAATACAAAAACCTAGCTTCGGAAAAAAAACAATAGCTAGCAATCTAAAAAACATTTTAAGTTTAATTGAAAAGCCGTATGTAAAAAATATTTGTATTAATGTTCTAGATTTAATATCAAAAAATTGCGCATGTATAGCTTACGATCAACTAGAGGAAAATCTAATAAAAATCTATCAAACAGCAACCTCTCAACCAAAAGAAAAGCAGATATTACTTAATGTTGAAAATCACAAAGATCTAGATGCTACCATCGACATTTTCGAAATAGTTCTTTCAAGAGAAGAGTTTTCAAAATTAAAGGTAGGTTTTACTTTAGATGCCTATTTTCCAGAGAGCTTTGAAATGCAAAAAAGACTCACTCTCTTTGCAAAAAAACGATATGAAAAATATGGCACTTCAATTTCAATTAGAATTATCAAAGGTTTTAGCTTAAACAAAGAGCATATAACTTCTTCAAAAAACAATTGGCCATCTGCTACTTTTACATCAAAAATTGAAACAGATGCAAACTTTAAAAAAATGATCCTTTTTGGATCTAAATTAGAAAATATAAAAGCTGCAAATCTCTTAATTGTTACGTCAAATATTTTTGATATCTCTTTTTCATTAATTTTAATCAAAGAAAACTCATTAGAACCTTATATATATTTTGAAATTGCAAGAGCAAGGTCAACACTTGCTATACAAAAAGCGTTAGATAAAATAATTGGAAAAAATTTAAAGGTCTTTTGTCCTATCGTTTTTAAAAAAGATTTTCATTTAGCTAGCAATTTTTTACTTGGAAAAATAAACGACATTGCAAATTGTGAGAATTTTTCATCTAGACTAAATACTTTATTTCCTGGATCTAAAAGCTGGGAAGAAGAGCTAGATCATTTCCAGCAATCTTTAAAGCATATAGATCAGATCTCTGCATTAAAAAAGCAAAATCAAGATCGAAATATTTTACTTAAAAAAACAACGGATTTTGTTTTTGAAAACGAACCAATTACAGACTTTTCTATAAAATCAAACATCAATTGGACAAAAAACATTCTTGAAAGAGCAAAAAATTATATTCCTGCAGATATTCCAATTGTTATAGGCGGCGATAAAATCATAACTAGGCAAGTTGAAATAGGGAAAAATCCATCTCTGCCAAACATTCAATACTATAAATCATCATTAGGAAATGAATCCCAAATAGATTTTGCTATAAAAACAGCCAAGAAAAATGAAAAATTTTGCCAAAATATCTCAGTAGAGAAAAGATGTGAAATCTTAAAAGCAGTAATTCAAAAAATCAGAGAAAACAGAGGGTTTTTAATTAAAAACTTAATCGTAGATATAGGTAAAAACTTTTTTGAAGCTGACCTTGAAGTATCTGATGCTATAGATGCTATCGAATATCATACAGATCATATTTTGGATGTTTTTTCAAAAAAAGATATAAAATTTGAGCCTAAAGGAACTATCTTAATAATTCCCGCTAATAGTTTTCCTCTTTCAACTATGGCAGAAGCTATTACTTCTGCAATAGTCACAGGAAATAGTGTCCTTTTAAAACCCAGAAAAGAAAACACTCTTATTTGTTATCAATTAGCAAATCTCTTTTGGCAAGCTAAAGTCCCTATAGAGTTTTTACAATTTTTACACTGTTATAACGATCTTTTTGAAAAAAAACTAATACCCGATCACAGAATAAATTCTGTAATTATTTCAACTTCTGTTAAATACGTTAGAAAGCTGCTTAAAATAAGAGAAAACAAAGATCTAATTGCAACTACCGGCGGTATTAACACAATAATCGTTACAGCTTCGGCCGATAGAGAACAAGCAATTTTATCTATTATTGATTCAGCTTTTAATTTTTCAGGTCAAAAATTTTCTTCAGCTTCAATTTTGATATTAGAAAAAGAAGTCTATGATGATATGGAGTTCAAAAACAATCTAAAAGACGCTGCTAAAAACTTGAAAGTTGGAAGCGCTTTTGATTTAACGTCTATAATTACTCCTTTTACAAAAAAACCTGATAAAGAACTATTAAAAGCATTATGTGAGTTAGATAACAATGAAACTTGGCTTTTAAAACCTAGAAAAGATTCTAATAATCCAAATCTTTTTAGCCCTGGCATAAAATATGGAACCCAAAAAGATAGTTTTACTAAAAACCATGAAATTTATGGTCCTATTTTATCTGTAATGAGAGCTGATAGTTTAGATCATGCAATTGAAATAGCAAACAATTCAAAATATGCGCTCTCAGCCGGCCTTCAAAGCTTAGATCCTAGAGAACATCTAAAATGGCTATCTAATATTGAAGCTGGAAATTTATATATTAACTCAAAAATTACAGATGCCAAAATAAAAAGACAACCCTTTGGTGGATATAAAAAAAGCTGTTTTGGATCTGGTTATAAATCCGGAGGGGAAAATTTTTTACTAAACTTTTTAAATCTTAGCCAAAAATCCCTCCCCAAAGAAAAACTACCTACATCTGATTGGATAAATACCCTTTCTAAATTTTTAGAAGAAAAGCCTCTAACTTCCGAAGAGCTAAAACTTTGGCATGCTTCTGTTGGAAACTATGTATATCATTGGCAAAGACTCTCTCATGATACTGATTATAATAAAATTATTGGACAAGACAATATCCATCGATATGTAGCTAGAAAAAATATTACTCTTAGAGTTTATCCAAATACCTCGCCTTTAGACGCCCTAAGAGTCTCCGCGGCCGCCCTTACCTGCAACGCTAGCTTAGAGATTAGCTATACAAACTCTAAAGAGCTAGAGGAATTTAATTGGATTGATCTACTTCCTGTTTTACCAAGTATCGAAGAGAGTGAAAAAGACTTTATCAAAAGAGTAAAAGAAGGTAACATTGATAGACTACGTTTAGTAGAAAAAGCCTCAAAAGAGTTAAGAAAAGCAGCTGCCCTTTCAGAAACCTCTCTTATTGACGCTCCTGTTTTAGCAAATGGAAGATTTGAGCTTTTACATTACATTAAAGAAATTAGCATAACCTATGAATATCATAGATATGGAAATTTAGGCATAAAAGAATCAGAGATGAGAAAACCTATCACATGAAAAATATTTTATTAAATACCGAGCAAGAAAAAGCTGTAAATCATATAGAAGGCCCACTTTTAGTACTCGCTGGAGCTGGCTCTGGAAAAACTAGAGTCGTTACTATGAAAATCGCAAAACTTATTTCCATTGGCGTTGATCCTAGTGAAATTTTAGCTGTAACTTTTACAAATAAAGCTGCAAATGAGATGTCTACAAGAATAAGAGAGCTGACATCTAAAAATATAATAGCCTCAACTTTTCACTCGCTTGGTGCAAAAATTTTAAGAGAATCTATTCATCATTTAGACTACTCAAATAACTTTACTATCTATGATGAAGAAGATTCTTTAAAAATTTTAAAAGAGTGTTTATCTCATCTGCAATTAAAAGAAGAAAAATCTGTTTTAAAAAAAATCAGATATAAAATTGCATCTTTAAAAAATGATTTAATAGATATAAACGACATAAATGCGATGTCTCATCTTACAAAAAATGAAATCGAAGCATTTCGTTTATATCAAGGCAAATTAAAAACTTGCAACGCTCTAGATTTTGAAGATCTTTTATATCTAACCGCGAAACTATTGAAAGAAAACAAAGAGGTTTTAGATTTTTATCAAAAAAGATGGCCCTTTATTTTAATAGATGAGTATCAAGACACAAACTTAGTTCAATATACCATTGCTAAAATCTTATCTCAAAAATCTCAAAACATCTGCGTTGTTGGAGATCCTGATCAATCAATCTACTCATGGAGAGGAGCCAGATATCAAAATATTTTGAACTTTGATTCAGATTTTAAAGGCGCAACCATCATTAAACTAGAAACAAACTATAGATCTACCCCAACTATTTTAAAAGCTGCAAATGGACTTATAAAAAACAACTCCTCTAGATTTGAAAAAAATCTAAGAAGCGATCTTGAAGATGGTGAAAAAATAAAGATTTTTAAAGCTGATACAGAAAGATTAGAAGCAGCTTTCGTTGTAGAAAAAATTTTAAAACATCAAAAAAACGAGCAAACTTCTTTAAAAGATATAACGATTTTTTATAGAACAAATTTTCAATCTAGAGTCTTTGAAGATATTTTACTTGAAAATCAAATTCCTTACATAATCTATGGCGGCCTCTCTTTTTATCAAAGAAAAGAGATCAAAGATATTTTAGCTTTTTTAAGACTTGTAATCTTAAATACAGATTTTTTAGCTTTTTCAAGAACTATAAATATCCCTAAAAGAGGTTTTGGAAAAACAACAATTTCTAAACTATTTTTAATATCTGAAAAAAATAATACTCCAATAATTCCCTTCTTAAAAAAGCTAATGCAAGACCCCTCATCTTATCCCGAAATAAGACTCAGCGCTAAACAAAAAGTTAACTTAGATATTTATTTAAAATCTCTTTTTGAAATAAGGCAGCTATATGAACAAAACATAGATCTAGACGAGCTAATATCTCACATCCTTACCAAAATGAAGTATGTAGAGTATTTAAAAGAAGATCCTATAAGTTTTGACGATCGAAAAGAAAATATTGATGAGCTTATCACAAAAGCAAATCAGGCTTATAAAAAAAACCAAAGTTTAGTAAAATTTTTAGAAGATATAGCGCTCGCTACCACCAAAATTGAAAACGCAAAAGACGATTCTTTAAAACTTATGACTCTTCACAATTCTAAAGGTTTAGAATTTGAAACAGTCTTTATTGTAGGGTTAGAAGAAGATCTTTTCCCTCATGTAAATTCTAAAAATTCTCAAGAAGAGATCGAAGAAGAAAGAAGACTTCTTTATGTAGGGATGACAAGAGCCAAAAAAAATCTATATATTACCCATTCTCTCTCTCGCTATATGTTCGGCGGGGTAAAACTATCTTTGCCATCTCGATTTTTAAAAGAGCTAGATGATGAATATATAGAGGATTTATCAACTCCTTATCAACAAAACTATAGAGATTTTTATGGTTCAAAACCAACATTTTCAAAACCTAAAATAGATACAGATTACATATCTTCTTCCGCTTCATACTCAGTTGGTCAAAGAGTCTTTCATAAAACATTTGGCAAGGGCTCTGTAAAAAAAGTATATCAAACCTCACTCGGTGAGACTTTAGATATTTTGTTTGAAGGATCTCATCATATGAGATCCTTAGTTATAAAATATGCAAAACTTAAAACTTTATAAACCAAGAGAAAACTCATGAAAAACATTTTATTCAACTCAAATTGCATTATGGTATATTTGGTTTAGGAAAACACCCAACATATAGAACCAACAAGAATCCAATTATTCCATCTCTGTCTGTTGGGTTTGCTTTTTAAATTATTTCATCAAAAATACTTTAAAATTTTTCTAAAAGAGATAAACTTTTTCCAATGTTTATCTCTTAATCTATAAATAGATATATTTGGGATAAATCTAGCAGGAAAAATAGCTCTGTTTTGTGACCATCCTGGTCTCCAAAGACTCGCTGACCTGTGATTTCTAAAAATAGAAATAGTTCTCAAACCCAATAAAGAAGATAGATGACCGATTCCAGAATCGTTTCCTATCATAAAAGAAGATTCATAAATAAAATTTGTTAAATCTTTTAGATTATCAAAACTCTTTAAAATAAGATTTTTTTCTTCAACAATCTCAAATTCGTCTCTTTCGTTTTCTTTTATAACAAATACCGGCTCAAAACCTTTATTTTTTAAAATTTGAGAGAGTTTTATATATTTATCAATCGGCCAGTTTTTACTTTTTTTTGCGCTAGTTGGATGTATAATTACTCTTTTCTCAAACTTTTTAAATGTGAGATTTTTATCTATTTTTAGATCAATTTTTTTAGATGTTTTTTTTAATTTCAGAATTTTTTTGCAAAAAAGCAAAATGTTATCAACCATATTTATACTTGGATCAAATAAAGCATCCCCGTGATAAGGCTGGCCCCCTATTTTTTTAGATGGGCAGGGATTCAATACAAATACTTTATCTATAAAATTCTCTTTTCCTGTTTTTATTAATTTCATAATAAATTTTGAGCTCTCATCATAAGATACAAAAATCTGATCATAAAATTTTAAAATTTGATCAATTTTATCTTCATTTGGATATTTTTTTATTGGAAGATCAGAAAAAAAATTTTGCATCTGATCTAAAGACCCATGAAAGGTATCAGTTTCAAATCCATTTAAATATAAATTGCTAGATAACAAAAGAGAAATGAGCCCATCACCAAGCCCTTTGCAACTAAATATCGCTGCTTTCATAATTTTCATTTTTTTTTATGAGGCTATCAAATCCTTTTAAAACTCTTTTAACAGATATTGTTTTTTTCCAGTATTTCTCTCTAAGTCTCAATCCTTTGATATTTAACAAAGGCCAAGAAACTACTGTCTCATCTATATGAAAAGAGGGTTTCCAAAATTTTTGTTTTCTCTTTGTTGAAAAAATAGTGAGAGTTGGAGTTTTTAAAGAAGAAGCAAGATGAGCAACTCCTGAATCATTTCCAATAAAAAATCCACTCTCGTGAATAAAAGATGACATCTCTTCTAAATTATTAAAATTTGGAATATCAATATCTATAGTAGATCCAAAATAATCTTTTTCATGTGGAGCCAAAATAAAACTAGGTTCATACCCAGCTTTTTTTAACTTTTTAGCTAGCTTTAAAAACTTTTCCTTTGGCCAGTTTCTATCTATGTTCTTGCTAGTTGGATGCAAAGCTATTCTCTTTTTAAATCTTCGATGTTTCAAGTGAGATGGGATCGTAATATCATTTGAGAAAAAAACATTTGTAAGATTTAAGTCATTTTCACAAAAAATTGCTAAATTTTCTTTTACCGTTAACTCAGGGTTAAATTTTAAATCGCCTTTAGGAAGATTTCTGCCTTTGCAAGCAGATGGATGAAGCTCATATGTTTTCTCTAAGTGATTGTTTTTTGCATGATTTACAAGAAGCTTGTTTTGTTCGTTATAATCTGAGTTGATAATGATAAGATCATACTCATTTAAAAACTCAAAATTGCTTTCTATTTCGGGATACGGTTTTATCTCTGTATACTTAAACCAACTATCCAGCTCAGATAAAAAAGGATGAAAAGTATCAACTTTATATCCATTTTTACTAAGATTATTCGAAATCACTAAAAAAATTAACCCATCACCAAGACCTTTTGAAGAGTAAACTAATGCTTTTTTCATGTTTTATCTTTTCTCAGCTATTAGCTTATCCGTAAGTGATTTTTGTCTTTTATTAAATACTCTTATCTTCCAATTTGTTGGAAGCTTATTATCAATAAAATTTCTTTCTTCAAAATATTTAAAATTATTAGCAATATATTTTGGAAAAGTTTCATCTATTTTTACAAGCCTACATTTTTTCGCCCATCTTATTAACTTGTATGCTCTTTTATATCTCTCATTGTTTATTTCTTGATGAGCTCCAGATTCAATTTTATAAGCATATCTATCAATGTATCCCATACCGGAAAAATGCCAACCTACATTATCCATACTATACTGATATGCAAATTTTGTTCTAAGCTTCTCGGGCGAGTGCTTTTTTAAAGTCTTATAAGATGTAGCATATGCCAGTGGCCACATATCCGTTTTCATATCCTTTCTATTTAAAAAAAAGCGATACATTTTTAGCATAAGCCTTATTGGATCCTTTTTCGATTTAATCATTTCTTTTATCTCTTTAACTTTTTCTTCTCTTACAATCTCATCTACATCTGAAATTATTACTATGTCATCATCTTTAGCGCCTTTAAGTCCTAATAAAATATCATCTCTTTGTTCATTTTCTCTATCCCAATCTGAGTAAGCAGGACTTGGTCTTCTCTTTCCAACAACATGTATGATTTTATGTAAAAATTTTGAAAATTTATCTTTGTTTTCTTCAAAAAAAAGAGGTTTTTCATTGCCACTTTGAGTAAGAGGGTTTTCAACTATGACAAAATAATCAACAACATCATTTAGTTCATGAAGTCTTACTTGCAGAAGCTCGACTTCATTTAAAAAAGGAAAGCAATCATAGACTTTAACTTTGCTCTCATTTGAAAAGACTAAGCTACAAATAGTGATGTTAATCATTAAAACACAAAAAAAGAAAAAATTTTTCATTTTACGCTCCATTAAAAAGACATTAGAAAAATTATTAAAAAAAAATCAGATTAAATAAATAAAAAAATATGTTATTCCAAAATTAACAGGGAGGAAGAATTTTTTTATGCAATCTTTTCAGCAATTTGCAAAAACATCCCAAATTCAGAAATTACAAATGACATATCTCATGAAAAGAGCTTTTTTAATGCTCCAAATGACAAATTTAGAGCTTAAAAATTTTTTGGAAATGGAAATAGAGAAAAATCCTATATTAGAGATTAAACCAAATTATAATTATAACTCCAATCAACCAAACGATGAAAAGAAAACATTTTCTTCTATAAAATATAAGCCTTCTTTATTTGAGCATCTATTTACTCAGGCTAAGGAGGCTTTTTTTTTAAAAAAAGATCTATTTATTGCAGAAAATATAATTGGTAATTTAGATAAAAGAGGATATTTTTCTATAGATCTCGAAATTTTTGCAAAAGATTTAAACATTTCGCAAGAAAATATTTTTAAAGTCTTAAAAATTATTCAAACTTTTGATCCAAAAGGTATTGCAGCAAAAAATCTTAAAGAAAGGTTTTTGATCCAAATAGATAACAAAAAAAGTTTAGAGTACAAAATAATAAATGATCATTTTGAAAATATTTTAAAAAATAAAATCAGTATCATTGCTAAAAAAATTAAAAAAAACGTTAGAGACACTCAAAATATTATAGAAAAAATAATTTTAAGATCTAATTTTGATCCAACTGAAAAATTCTCTTATGATTTTCCAAAAGATATCAGAGCTGATATATCAATTAACAAACTTGGAAAAAATTGGGTAATAGAAATAGATGATGATCTCCCCTATTTTGAAATCAATAAAAATTTAGTAAATCTTCTTGAAAAAGATAAAAAATATAGCTCAAAAAAATATCTGTTTTTAGCTATGATTCTCATGAAAAATATCAAAATGAGAAGAAAAACTCTTTATAATATTTCTCTTTATATAATCAAAAAACAAAGATCTTATCTACTTGATCAATCAGATATATTACCAATGAGTATTAAAGAAGTTGCTGCAAGTTTAAATTTACATCCCTCTACAATATCTAGATCAATTTTAAACAAATACATTAAATGCCCCAAGGGACTACTGCCAATAAAAAGTTTTTTTACTCAAAGTTTAAAAAGTGAAAAAAATCCCATAGATCCATCTAAAGCAAAATTGCTTTTAATAGATCTTATATCAAATGAGAACAAACAAAAGCCCTTATCTGATGCTAAAATTACACAGCTAATGAGCGAAAAGGGATTTTCTCTTCATAGAAGAACTATTGCAAAATATAGAAAAATATTAAAAATTGGCTCTTCGAGCCAAAGAAAAAGATATCTCTAGATTGAGATAAAAAAAACTGTACTTTACTTTAAAAATCTTTTACAGTCTTCATTGTCCAATATTCCTCGGAGAAATTAGATGCTAGACAATAATGTAAAAGTTAAAGTGTTAACAAAACATCCAGTCGCTATAGATTCCCCTGATCATAAAATGCCACAAGGTACAATGAGAGATAATAGTAAAAATATTAGGTTTAATAAAAAAATATATTCTCTATTTAATTTCACAAACCCTATTAAAATTTTAGATCTTGGCTGCTCAGGTGGAGGATTTGTGAAACAAAGCCTTGACGACGGTTCACTTGCTATTGGCCTTGAAGGTAGTGATTATAGCAAAAAGGAAAAAAGAGCAGAATGGGCTACATTAAGTGATAAATATTTATTCACGGCAGATATATCTAAAGACTTTACCATCAAATATATCGATAAAGAAGATCAGGAAAAAGATTTGCAATTTGATCTAATAACTCTTTGGGATGTTTTTGAGCATTTAAGTGAAAAAGACCTACCTCAATTAATCGATAACATAAAAAAACATTTATTGCCTTCGGGATTAGTAATAGCTAGTATCTCTTTTTCAGAGGTGATAATAAATGGCGTGCATTTACACCAAACTGTTAAAGAAAAAAAATGGTGGCTTGAGTTATTTGGATCAAATGGATTAAAACATTTAAAAGAATATGAAAATTACTTTAATAACCAATACATTAGAGGCCCGAAAGGAAATAACGCTCCCTTTAGTTTTCATGTAATTTTATCCAAAAACATCTCATTAAAACCAAAAAAACCAAAAGTATCTTTAAAAGATTACTTTTTAGATCATTGGATCTCATCAAAGGTTCAAAGAAAAATAAAAAGTTTTCTTAAAAAATAATACCACAAATAGCTCTGAATTTATCAAAGGTTCAAAATTTAGTAATCTTATCATTTTATTTTATGCTGCCTTTCAATATTATAGCTTTAATAGTTTTTAAGGAGACGTTATATGACAATCTTTTCATTATTTTTTGCTTATGCAGATCCTGGAACAGGGATGCTAGTTTGGCAAGTACTGGCAGCTTTTTTTCTAGGAGCATCTTTTTATTTTAAAAATATTTTCAGATGGATAAAAAATCTTTTTTCAAAAAACAAAGAGAAATAATTTTATGTCTTTTGATGAGCTTCATACAACCTTTAGAGATCCTGCAGGAAGCCTTCTAAAGTATGAGGGTAAAATATTTAGGTTTATCAATCCCTCATATGAAAAAGAATTCAACGAACTAAAGCTCTTAAAAAGTCTAAAAAAATTACTCGAAAATAATGATCTATCTAAATATAGGATACTTAAGAAAAATGAAATATCTTCTCTATTAAAAGATCAAAAATTTTCAATGATTTTCAATAGGTTTAATTCCAACATTGTTCTGCAGCATGAAGTTATTGATTTTGTAAATTATCCATATGAGTGGTCAAATAATATGCTATTTGATGCAGCAAGACTTACTTTAGATCTTTTTGAAAACATGCTAACTGAGACATACGGGCTTAAAGATGCAACCCCTTTTAATATCCTATTTGAAAATACTAAACCTGTTTTTGTAGACCTTTTATCTTTTGAGAAAAGAGATTCTTTGGATCCTATTTGGCTTGGCCTATCTCAATTTACAAAAACATTTTTGCTTCCTTTATACATGAATAAATTTGCTAAAATACCAGTTAGCAAATCATTTTTGAGTAATTTAGATGGCCTGAATCTCCAAGACTGCTTAATAAAAACTAGTTTTTTCAATTCTCTTTCTTATTCACTTATCAAAATCCCGAATTTTTTATCAAAATTCACAAAAGCTAAACACTACAAACCTCAAAGAGTTAAAAATAAGGAATTTGCTCGCTTTATCCTATCTAAATTAATAAAAAAATTGAAAAAAAGACTAAATTCACTAAAGCCACGAATTAATAAATCTACTTGGTCTAACTATATGGCAGATCAAACTCACTATGAAAAAAGTGATTTTTCAATAAAAGAGAAATTTATAAAAAAAATATTACTCGATGCAAAACCTAAAAAGGTTTTAGATATTGGTTCAAACACAGGACATTTCAGTATCTTAGCTGCTCAAAGTGGAGCAAAAGTTATATCATTAGACAACGACCCTATGGTTATTGATCTACTTTATTTAAAAGCAAAAGCTAAAAATTTAAATATACTTCCAATGGTCGTAAATATAAGTAGACCAACGCCCTCTTTTGGCTGGAAAAATAAAGAGTATTCATCTTTTATTCAAAGAGCTACAAAATCAACAGACTTAGTTTTAATGCTAGCTTTGATTCATCATATGCACGTAAGTGATCAAATACCCCTAAGAGAGATTGCATCAATAGCAGCTTTGGTTACAAAAGATGGACTAATAATAGAATATATCGATCCTAAAGATCCTATGTTTAAAAAAATAGTAAGGGGAAGAGAGTATTTATATTTGGATTTAAATATAGATAACTTTAAAAAAACTTTTGAAAATTATTTCTCCATTTTAGATGAGAAAAAAATAAATGAGACAAGAACAATCTTCTACATGAGAATAAAGTAATCTTTGTGAAAAAAAAAATAAAAGATTTTATAGCTTGTTTTTCTCTTTCGAGTATTATTGTTTTAGGTCCATCTTTTACTCAATTTGCTAATTTCAATTTCTTTCTAAATTTTGAATACCTACGCCTAAATATTGTTTTAACTATTTTAATAATTTTGAGTGTCTCCTATTTTTTTTATTTACTTAAAACTAAAACCCTTTTTTCAAAAAACAAGTTTATTAAATATTCAACATATGCGGTTTTTTTAATATCATTTGCTTTTTTTTTAAGAGCAATTCTCAAAGTTGTTGTAAATAACATGAAACCCTTCATTTTTATTTTTTTTACTATAACTGCTCTTGTTTTAATCGTTTTCTCTATTGTCTTCTTTATAAAAAAACCTAAAATGCTCCTAAATTTTATCACAACTTTTCTTATTATATTATTTCCTTTTTCCTCATTTCTTATCTACAAAGCATCGGTTGGTTTTTTTTCATATAAACAAGAAAAAGTACAAGTTTTTAAAAATAATAAACCTAAAGTCATCTGGATAATATTTGATGAATGGGACCAATTTCTTAGCTTCGAAAAAAGACCCAACAATGTGGATCTAAAAGAATTTGATAAATTAAAACAAAAAGCTTTTTCTGCAAGTAGAGCATTTCAGCCAGGTTCAAATACAATTGTTTCTATACCAGCTTACACTACTGGAAAAAAAATAATAAGCTCTCAGGTGCTTGGATTTAATAATCTTCTATTAAACTTTCCTGATGGAAAAGCTTCTTTTTGGCATAAAGAATCTAATATTTTTTCAAAATTACATTCTATGGAAATTAACTCTGCTGCCGCTGGCTTATATCCATATGAAAAACTTTTCAATAAGTATTGCACTGAAAAATACTCATATTTTAATAAAAAAAATCTATTTAGCTATATGCCATTTGTGTTTTATCAAATGATAGACTTTTATTTCACAGCTCCTCTAACTAAATTAACATTTCAAAAGGTGAAATTATTCAAATCATTAAAAAGCTTTTTTGAATCTTCTTTTTGTTCAAATCAATATTTTGGAATAAAGGAAAATGCTTTTAAAATCATGAAAAATAGAGATATTAATTTTTGTTTTATTCATTTTTCCATCCCTCATCCACCTGGAATTTACAGTAAAAAGGATAAAAAAATTACAAAAAAAATAAGCTCTTATTCTGAAAATTTGATTCTTATGGATAAAACTTTGAGAGAAATAAAACTAGAACTCCAAAAATCTAATATTTGGGACGAATCAATATTAATCTTTACATCTGATCATTGGCTTAGAAAAGAATTTTGGGATAATACTCTATCAAAACTAAATAAAGAAGAAATGGATTTATGTTCTCAAAGAAAAGAGGCTTTGGTACCTCTAATAATAAAAATGCCTCATCAAAAAGAAGCTATTTCATATGATAAGCCATTTAATGCTATTTCTCTTCATAATCTAGTATTAGATATATATAACGATAAAGTATCCAATGAAAAAGATTTAGTGAGCTGGTTTGATAATCTAGATGATAGCTTAAAAAAATCTTATGAAAACATCACATATTGATATCTTTAAAATAAGAGATATAAATTAATCTTAATCTTAATGATTTTTCTTTAAACTCAAAGATATAATCTTCGATTTCATTTTTTTTCATTTTAGAAAATTTAAAAATTTCTTTATCTGTAAGACGAAATAACACTGCTCTTGATTTTTTTTTACACTTAAAAATTTTAAATAATTTTTTTGAAGCTTTTCTTACCCTTCTTCTTACAAAAAAAAGTCTAAGTAGCCCAAAGGAAATAAGAGATAAAACTAAAAAACCAAAAAATAGAGAAACATAAGAAAAAAAATTAAAATTTGATAAAACCCAAGAAATTTGAGAAATAAAATAGCCTCCCATTAAACCAAAAAATAAAAAAACTTCTTTTTCAGATCTAATAATTGGACCTAATACTTTTCTAAAAACATTAGTAGCTGTCATATAAGAGAAAATCTCTTCAGTTTTTGGCTCATCGAAAGCAACTCTAATTGAATGCACTGCTTCATGCGCTAAAATCTCATCTAGGGTATATATAAATAAATAAGGCTTATGTCTAAGAATCTTTCTAAATTGCAGAACTGGAATTTTAATTTTTTTATTCTTAACTTCAACTATCCAAGTAGCTGCTGCTTGAAAAAAATGAAGGCTTTTATCGCTATAAAATAGAGCTAAATCAGAGCATGTTACATCAAAAAGATTTAAAAGCTGAGCTCTTGTCCAGTTCCATCTCGGCTTTAAAATCTTAGCATCTAAATCAAAAGGTGGATTTTGTTTTTCATTTTCAAAAAAAGATTTAGGGTTTTTTGCTAATTTTTTTGAAAGATCAACTCTTTTTAAAAAAATTTCTTCATTTTCTATAGGCCCAGGTATAAACCCTTCTTTATTGAGACTTAGCAATTCTTCATCTGAAATCATAAATTAATACAAATTTTTACAGTTTTACTTTAACAAAAATTGAAATTAATCTACATTTTAATCTATCCTTTATAAAAGTAATATATTGACAGCAATCAAAAAAAATCGTTTGATGCGAGTAAAGCTTAGGAAACAATAGATGACAAAACCTTTAATTATTGTAGAATCTCCAGCAAAAATAAAAACTTTAAAAAAATTTTTAGGGACAAAATATAATTTTGCATCTTCAGTGGGTCATATAAGAGATCTTCCTGAAAAAGAGTTCGGTATAGATGTAGAACATAATTTTGAACCTAAATATGTGAATCTTCCAACGAAAAAAGACGTTATAAAGAAATTAAAAGATTCAGCAAAAAAATCTGATATTGTTTATCTATGCCCCGATCCCGATAGAGAAGGAGAAGCTATAGCTTGGCATATAGCTGCAATTTTACCAAAAAGCACAAAACTTGAAAGAGTGACCTTTAATTCCATAACCAAAACAGCAGTATTAGAAGCTTTAAAACACCCTAGAAAAATTGATCAAGCGCTAGTAGATGCTCAACAAGCTAGAAGATTACTCGATAGAATAGTTGGATATAAAATATCTCCTATTTTATCAAAAACCATAAAAAGAGGGAAAGGAACATCAGCTGGTAGAGTTCAATCCGTAGCTTTAAAATTAGTTGTTGAAAGAGAAATTCAAATTAGAAATTTCAAACCTATTGAATACTGGAAAATCTTAACTAAGTTAAATACTAAATCAAAAGAAAAACCATTCGAAGCTTTTTTGCATAGCGTTGATGGCAAAAGAGTTGAAAAAGAAAAAATCGATAAAAAAGATGTCTTTTTAATCTCTAATGAAAAAACTGCAAAAGCTATAGTTGATAAGTTAAAAAAAGCTACATATAAAGTCTCAAAACTTGATAAAAAAGAGAAAAAACGGTATCCAACACCTCCTTTTATTACATCAACCTTGCAACAAGAAGCATCTAGGCATTTTGGATTTTCAGCAAATAGAACTATGGGCGTAGCCCAAAGCCTCTATGAAGGAGTTGATTTAAAATCTAAAGGATTTGAAGGTTTAATCACTTACATGAGAACAGATTCTGTTAGCATAGCAACAGAAGCTCTTTCATCTGCTAGAGCATTTATAAAAAATAAATATGGAAATAATTTTCTGCCTGAGAAAGGTATATTTTATAAAAGCAAAAAGGCGGCTCAAGAAGCCCATGAAGCTATCAGACCTACTAATCTATATCTCTTACCTGATGAAATAAAAGAGCTTTTAACTTTAGATCAATACAAACTATATTCACTTATCTGGAAAAGATTTATAGCATCTCAAATGAAACCAGCTATCTATGATACTGTATCTTGCGACATTGAAACTGATAAAAAAATCCTCTTAAGAGCAACTGGCTCTAATATTAAATTCGCTGGATTTTTAAAAGTTTACGTTGAGAAGAAAGATATTTCAGAAGAAGAAGAAGAATTAAAACTGCTTCCTCATCTAGAAGTTGGGAAAACTCTAAATTTAGTAGATGTTATCTCAGATCAATCTTTTACCAAACCACCAGCGAGATTTACTGAAGCGTCTTTAGTAAAAGAGCTAGAAAAATCAGGTGTTGGTCGCCCTTCTACTTACGCTGCTATTATGAATAAAATTCAAAATAGAGAATATACAACCAAAGATAGACTCACCCTAAAACCAACACAGCTCGGAGAACTTATAATTCAACTATTAGAACAGAACTTTGCTCCGATAATTAGCGTTGGGTTCACCTCTGCTATGGAAGATGATTTGGAGCTTGTCGCTCAAAATAAACGCAAATGGCAAAGCTTGATTGAAGAGTTTTATAAAGCATTCATACCAATGGTTGAAAAAGCCAAAAAAGAGACAATAATTCCTAAAATTGAAACTTCAAGAAAATGTCCAAAATGTAAAGCTCCCCTACAAAAAATTTGGTCTAAAAGTAAATATTTTTATGGCTGCTCTAAATATCCTGATTGTGATTTCACCTCTGCTATAGAGCTTATGGATTTTAAAAAAGATGATTATGAAGAAGGCTTTGATTGGGAACAAGCATGTCCAAAATGCAGCTCTAAAATGAATCTTAAATATGGTAAGTTCGGAGCATTTTTAGGATGCTCAAACTATCCGAAATGTCAGGGCATTGTAAATATCCCTAAAAAAGGCGAGAAATTTTTAAAACCTGAAGATAGACCAAATTGTCCAGCTCTTGGTTGTGATGGTAAAATTGTGATGAGAAGATCTAAAAGAGGGAAAATCTTTTTTTCTTGCTCAAACTTTCCAGATTGTGATGTCATCGTAAATGATTTAGATGATTTAGAAAAAAAATATGACGCTAATCACCCTAAAACAGCTCATCAAAGAAAAGATCCTTTTTATAAAAAAGGAAAAAAGGGATCTAACTTATTTGAAGTATCTAAGGATTTAGAGAAAATTGTAAAAGGAAAAAAATTATCTAGATCCGACATCTTGAAAAATGTATGGAAATATATTAAATCTAAAAATCTTCAAGATAAAAAAAATAGAAGACAGATCAATCCAGATAAAAATTTATCAAAAATTTTTGATAAACCAATCGATATGATGCAACTATCTACTCATCTCAATAAGCATATGAAAAGAAGTGATAGTTGATTCATTAGAAAAAAGGAAAAAATCAAAATTTAATTTTTTGGTTCTTATCTTAATACTTTTTTTAGTTGTTTTTCCAAAAGGCGGTATTAAATTTAAAAATATCCCAATAACTTGGGGATACCTATTTTTAGCAATAATTTCTGTATCTACTCTTTTTAGAAAAAAATACACTGTTAGAAAAGATCATATCTTCTCATTGATAGCCTTAGTTCCTTTTCAGGTATATTCTCTTTTATCTATGTATATAAATGGCATTCAAAGTTCTGGTTTTTTTATCTCATTTTTAGTGAGCTTTTTATTTTTGCCTTTCATATTTTTTCTAGTTTTTTCTGAATATATTGAAAATTTAGATCTAGAGTATTTTTTTAAAATTTTTAAAAGATCGATACTATTTATTAGCTCGTATGGAATCTTTCTGTTCTTCTATAGAGGCGTTTTTGGATATTTACTTGAAATCCCCCTTCTAACTGTAAACTGGCATGAAAAAGGCCTTTTAGAAACTATCAAATGTATAAATCATAGAGGTTTTTTTTTAAAACTTATCTCCACTTATAATAACGGTAATATCTATGGTATATGTCTTCTAATGGTTTTACCTCTTTATAAATATTTAGAAAAAAGCATTGTAAAAAAAAGCATTGTAAAGCTATCTATAATTCTTACTCTTTCAAGAACAGTTTGGATAGGTTATATTTTAGCTGATTTTTTTTTCAATTTTTTCATAATCAAAAACAAAAAAAAATCTCTAATAAAATTTTTGATATCTTCAATTTGTTTTATTGTAATCCTTCTCATCTTTGCTAAATTTTATCTTCATAAACCATTTAGTTGGTATTTCGATCCAACTCTCGGCGGAAGACTAGTAGATAAATCTTTTGAAGTGAATTTTTTCTCTAGCTTGCCGTTTGCTCACATAGAAGAAATGGTCTACTTAAGTATTTTTGATACCTTTGGGTTTTTAGGTCTTTTACTTTTTATTATAGGAATATGCTTTTCTCTTTTTAATTATCTTTTTAAAAATATCAATGTAGTTAAATCCCCTATAGATTTGTGCATTTTTTTTGGGCTTTTAACTTATTTGATTATTTCGATTTCAGATTCAGCCACTTTATATCTTCCTGTTATGGCTTTTTACTGGTTTCTATCTTCTTTTTTACAAACAAAGAAACGCATTTTTAATGAATTTTCTTAACTATTTTTTTAGGTAGTCTTTATGAAGTGCCTTCGGATAGAATAGTTATATATTCCCAATAAGAAAATCTCATGTCTCTTTTTTTTCCTGTAATTTCTTTTAATATTTTCAATTTCGAAAATTGAGTAATCAATGTTTTAGCACTCTGAAAAGAAATATCAAGATATTTGGAAACATTTTTGATCGATACATGAGGTTTTTCAAATAAATATTCAAGAAAAGCTATGGCTAAAGGAGTGGCTATTTTTTTTGATATTAATAATTTTCGATGACTATCTGCCAAATTTAAAATTTTCTTAATTGTAAGTAAAGCTGATTCAGATGACCAGATAACACCTTTAAGAAAAAAAATTATCCACTGTTCATAATCACCTTTATCTCTAACTAAATTAAGTCTATCGTAATATTC